>NZ_DOPT01000063.1:0-1937 GCF_003512625.1 Herpetosiphon sp.
AACCGCAGAACCGACGGCAACCAGCACGCTTGCGCCAACCGCAGAACCGACGGCAACCAGCACCGTTGAGCCAACCGCAGAGCCAACGGCAACCAGCACGCTTGCGCCAACGGCAACCAACACGCCAACCGCAGAACCGACGGCAACCAACACGCCTGCGCCAACGGCAACCAACACGCCAACCGCAGAACCGACGGCAACTCATACGCCTGCGCCAACTGCCACCAATCTACCAACATCTACCGCCACCAGAACACCAACGGCAACGCCGACAACACCTCCAACCAGAACACCAACGGCTATTCCAAGCCCAACATCAACCAAAACACCAACTCCAACGGCAACGATTCGACCAACCTCTACGCCAACCAGAACACCAGCACCGACTGCCACCAATACGCCAACTGGTGCAAATTGTACCTATACTGATGGCTATTGGAAGACCCATCCGCGGGAGTGGCCTCTAGGATCGATGATGCTCGGTGGAGTTCAATATAGCCAAAATCAATTGATGGCGATTTTTATTATGAACGTTAGAGATGATATGAGCTATACCCTAGCGCATCAATTGATTGCTGCCAAATTGAATGTGGCCCAAGGTGCCGATGGTAGTCAGATTAATGGCACTATCGCTGCTGCTGATATGTGGCTCGAGCAAAATCCTTTGGGCAGCAAGCCGACTGGTTTTATTGCAACCACTGGCACTGGCTATAGCTCGACCTTAAATAGCTTCAATAGCGGTTTACTTGGCCCTGTTCACTGTAACAACTATTAATATCGTGGATCAAGAAACCTGTGACCAAGGAATTACCTTGGTCACAGGTTTTTTGTTGTTCATATTCAAAGCGCAAGCTCATGAAATAGTTTGAGTAAAAAGCGTGTTGTAATTCGTGTTTTTTTATAAAAATTGAAATATTAGATTTAAATGGTGATAATAGGAATACATTAATTAATATTCTATCAATAGAGTACTATTTGTATCTATGCCACCTTACGAAGAACCTTACGGATCGAATTAGTACCAGTACTACCTCAATCTAGTTCTCTTACCACAAAAAGATCACGCTCATGTTGAACTAGCGATGACAATTCAATGACATTATACTAGCTAGTAGCTTCGTTTATTTTTATGGTTTAACTAATTTATTATTTTTTTTAACTATTTTTTAATTGTAAGGAGTTCTTATGACCCCGACACTGCGACGATGGACAACGCGGGTTGTGCTACTTGCAACAATGTTGATGGCAGGTGGTCCAAGTGCCAGCTTTGCCAATGTGAGCAAAGGCGTAGAATCAGCCAGTGTTGAGACAGTCGTTGAACCAACTGCTGAACCAACTGCTGAGCCAACTGCTGAACTAACCGCTGAGCCAACCGCTGAGCCAACCGGAACAGCAGCCCCAACCGCAGCCCCAACCGGAACAGCAGCCCCAACCGCAGCTCCAGTCTGTGACCCAAAGGCTGATCTTTCGGGTTGGTTCTCAAGCAATACCGTCGGCAAGATTTGGAATAAATCAAGCACCTGCTCCTACGATGTAGGTATGGCTTCGTATCAAAAATTTGATGAAATCATCGATCACCAATTGATTTATTCGTGGGCAATTGGCCGAGTTGGCCCAAAAACAACTGTTTCTTTAAGCGTTTCAGTGCCCGATTGTGCTACCCAAATTGATGTATTCTATGGGCCTGTATTGCACTCGCTCGATGGTCAACGCTATGGCGAGCGCTTGCTCTCATCTCGCCACCTTGGCGGAACCAGCTATTGTGGTGTAACAACTCCAACCAACACGCCAGAACCAACGGCTGAGCCAACGGTTGCCCCAACCAATACGCCAGAACCAACCGCCTACCCAACGCCAACAGCAGAACCAACAGTTGCGCCAACCAATACACCAGAACCAACGGCAGAACCAACAGTTGCACCAACTAACACGCCAGA
>NZ_DOPT01000063.1:2049-39495 GCF_003512625.1 Herpetosiphon sp.
CCAGAACCAACGGTTGCGCCAACCAACACGCCAGAACCAACTGCCTACCCAACACCAACCGCTGTGCCAACCGCGACCAAGACACCAGTCCCAACCGCGACGAAGACACCCGCGCCAACTGCAACCAGCACGCCAGCGCCAACCGCGACGAAGACACCAGTCCCAACCGCGACGAAGACACCCGCGCCAACTGCAACCAGCACGCCTACTGGTAAAGATTGTACCTATACCCAAGGCTACTGGAAGAATCACCCAAGTGCTTGGCCAGTTACGAGCTTGAGCATTGGTGGTGTGGTTTACAGCCAAAGCCAATTGATGGCAATTTTCAACACCTCGCCACGTGGTGATGCCACCTACATCTTGGCTCACCAATTGATCGCGGCCAAGTTGAATGTTGCTCAAGGTGCTAATGGCAGCACAGTTAATGCAACGATCGCTGCTGCTGACGCTTGGTTGCAACAATATCCATTGGGCAGCAAACCAAGTGGCTCAGCCTCCAACACTGGCACCAGCTACGCCACTCAATTGGATAACTTCAACAATGGCGTAATTGGCCCAGGCCACTGCGACTAAGCTCAACCCTGAATAATTGTTCAAACGGCGACGATCTAGTATTTCTAGATCGTCGCCGTTTTTCGTTATAATAGCCTGCATTGTTTGTGATTGAGGTTGACCAATGGCACAACGTGGGCGAATTCCAGCTGGTTTAGGCCATTTTTTAGTGGCGTTTGGGCTAGGTGCAGCATTTAATCTAGGCGTTAGCTATGGCCTGATTGGCCTAATCGTGGTTTCATTCATCACGTTAATTGTATTTATTGTTGATAAACAAAAATCGCGTGGTCGTGGCCGCCGAATTGCCGAGAGTACGCTATTGTGGTTTGTGGCTGTTGGTGGAACCTTAGGCGCTGTGGTGGGCATTTGGTTTTTTCGGCATAAATCGCAAAAAACCACGTTTCTGCAAGGTTTTTGGCTAATTGTTGGTTGCCAAGTTGTTGGCTTATTGGCCGTTGGCTTGGTGCGTGACCTGCTGTTAAACTGAACCATAACTGCGACCCACAGCTGGTAACGCAGAGGGATGAACATAGAGCATCCATGGGGATCAGAAGATTATTCGTGGAATTCGTGCAATTCGTGGCTAAAAATCAGCCTTCGTGCACTTCGTGTGCTTCGTGGTTAAAATAAAGTAGCCAATCTTCAGTAACTAACTCAACAATAATCTAAATATGTTATAATCAGCGCCATCGGCGATGATGCCCTTTTCCGCATTGGGAAGGGGCTTTTTTGTAGGACACACCAGCTATGAGTCAGCTAACCACCCATGCTTCGGCGGTGCCATTACTCGAACGCTACCGCCAATTTTTGCCGATCACTGCCCAAACGCCAATTGTCACCTTGCACGAGGGCAATACACCGTTGATCAATGTGCCACGCTTGGCTGCCCACCTTGGGGTGCGCGAATTGTGGCTCAAATTGGAATCCATGAATCCAACTGGTTCGTTCAAGGATCGCGGCATGGTCATGGCGATTGCCAAAGCACTCGAAGCTGGCAGCAAAGCCGTGGTCTGCGCCTCAACTGGCAATACCAGTGCTGCCGCCGCTGCCTATGCCGCTCGGATGGGCATGGAATGTGTAGTGGTCGTGCCTGCTGGCAAAATCGCCTTAGGTAAATTGGCTCAAGCTTTGATGTACGGAGCCAAACTCTTGGTGATCGAAGGCAATTTCGACCAAGCCTTGGATATGGTGCGCGTGTTGGCCGAACAACACCCAATTACTTTGGTCAACTCGGTTAACCCCTATCGTTTGGAAGGCCAAGCGACCGCTGCCTACGAAATTTGCGATGTGCTCGGCGATGCACCCGATTATTTGGCCTTGCCAGTTGGGAATGCTGGCAATATTTCGGCCTATTGGATGGGCTTCAAACGCTATTATGAAGCGCATCGCTCGGAAAGCTTGCCCAAAATTTTGGGTTTTGAGGCAACTGGTTCGGCAGCAATCGTGCGCGGTGAGCCAATTGCTTATCCTGAAACCGTGGCAACCGCGATTCGAATTGGCAATCCGGCTTCGTGGCAGTTGGCAGTTAATGCTCGCGACGAATCGGAAGGCACGATCGATCATGTTAGCGATGAAGAAATTTTGGCGGCATGGCGCGATCTCTCGGCACTCGAAGGTATTTTCTGCGAACCAGCTTCGGCAGCAGGGGTTGCCGGCATTCGCAAGCTTTTGGCTGCTGGCAGCATCGATCCCAATGGCCGGTTTGTGGCAGTTTTGACTGGCCATGGCTTGAAAGATCCACAATTGGCTGTTGAGCAGTTCTCGGTTCCACAGGCGATCCCTGCTGAATTGAGCGCTGTGGTCGCCGCCTTAGATTTGTAGTGGCGCGGTGAGAGTGAGCAAGGTTTTGACGCTATTGATTTAGCCACATTCAGGCTTTTGAGCAGCAACTTAATTGCTGGGGGCAAAAGGTTGTTGAGTTGTTGCTCGCCTTCAAGGTGGATTCAATTTTTTCATTTGGAGCACGTTATGCGTTTGCTAGTGACGAAATTTGGTGGTACGTCGGTCGGTTCAGCTGAAGCTATTCGTGGCTTAACTGCAATCACTACCACTAATCGCACTACTTGGGATCATGTTGTTGTGGTGGTGTCGGCCCTCAGCGGTGTCACCGATAAATTGTTGAATATTGTGCGGGTTGCCCAAACAACGGGCGATGCTGCTGCGGTTGCTACGCTGCACGCCGAGTTGCGCCAGCGCCATCATGATGTGATTGGTGAGTTGCTCGATGCTGAACAGGCCGCAATCCAAACCGAAATTGATGGCTTGCTCGATGAGTGTGCCCGTTTGTGCGAAGGTGTGCGAGTATTGGGCGAATTGACTCCGCGCACACTCGATGCGATTGCTGGCTTGGGTGAGCGCATGAGCGCCCGCATCGTCGCTGCAACCTTACGCCATCTAGGAGTGCCAGCTCAACATTTTGACGCTAGCGATCTGATCGTTACCGATGATCGTTATCAAGATGCTTCGCCGTTGATGCCCGAAACCACCGAGCGCACCACCGCAACTCTTGGCCCAATCTTGGATCAAGGAATTACGCCAGTGGTCACAGGTTTTATTGGCGCAACCTTGGCAGGCGTAAAAACCACGCTTGGCCGTGGTGGCTCCGATTGGAGTGCAGCGATTTTGGGCGCGGCGCTCGAAGCCAGCGAAGTTTGGATCTATACCGATGTGGATGGGGTGATGACTGCCGACCCACGAATTGCCCCCGATGCCCATGTGATCAGCACACTTTCCTACAATGAAATCAGCGAATTGGCTTATTACGGCGCGAAAGTGCTACATCCCAAAACGATTCGGCCTGTAGTCGAGCGTGGCATCCCCTTGCGAGTCAAAAACACCTTCAATCCCAGCCATCCTGGCACAGTGATTGTGGGCAAAACTGAGCCAATCGTTGGCGCAATCAAAGCCGTTACTGCAATCCACAATCTGACCATGATTACCGTGGCAGGCCGTGGCATGTTGGGCGTGCCTGGGATCGCTGCCCGAACTTTTGGCGCGGTAGCGCGTGAAGATGCCAGCATTTTGATGATTTCACAAGCCTCATCCGAGCAAAGCATCTGTTTTGTCATCCCCGATGGTGGAGCAAAACGGGTGGTCGAATCGCTGAACCAAGAACTAGCGGTCGAACTCGAACGCCGCGATATCGACACGATTGCCTTGGAAGAAGGCGTTTCGATCATTACGGCGGTTGGCGCTGGCATGCGTGGCACAACTGGGGTGGCCAAACGGGTCTTTAGCGCAATTGGCGATGCTGAAATCAATGTGATTGCGATTGCTCAAGGTTCATCTGAATGTGCAATTAGCTTGGTGGTTTCGGGCGATAGCGCCAAGGCGGGTGTGCGAGCGATTCATGCCCTGACCTACCGCGAAACGATCAACGCCCAACATCGCCCACCATGTGAGTAAATTTCAAGCCTCAATCAAACTTAGACCCTCAGTTCTCGTGCTGAACTGAGGGTCTTTCTATGCCAATAAGTACAAAATCATGACTTTAGTCCTATACCTATCTAGGCATAAGATTTCCATAATAATCCATCAGCCTGATTGATTATTGGTTTTGCTGGCCAAATTGGTGGGCTGATCTGTGTGGTTTTAGGAGGTATTGGCATGCTTCAAACCATTGTTCGCTATCGTTGGCTGTTGGTCTTCGTTGGTTTTTTGGTAGCGGTCCCAATCGCTGCTCAAACGGCGGAGAAAAATAAAGGGGCTGATTGGTTGCTGACCCAACAGCAGTCGGATGGCAGTTTTGATTCGTATTATCACTCTCCACTTGATCCAACGGCATGTTCGGTGTATGCCCTCCATGCGGCGGGCTATCAAATTGATCCAGCCACGCAACGCTTTATTGAGCAACAGGCTCAGAGCTATATTGGGCATCCGGCTAAAGCTTCGGCCATTGTCATGGCTCAATTGCTAACTGGTCATGATCCCCGTTCGGTTGGTGGGGTCGATTTGGTTGAAGCAATCATCAAGAGCTACGATCCTGCAACGGGCATGTATGGTGAAAACTTGTATGAGAATTCCTTGGTAATGATGGCCTTGAAAGCTGCTGGCGAGGCGATTGAGCCACAGGCAATTCAGACGATTCTTGATCAACAGTTGGCTGATGGGTCGTGGAGTACTAGTACGCAAAACACCGCCTTACAAATTCAGGCCTTAGTCGCGGCTGATCAAAAGCAATCTGCGGCAATTCCGGCAGCTTTGGCCTTCTTGCAAACTCAGCAAGATTTTGATCGCGGGTTTATGAATAATCGCGACTTTGAGCCGACAGCGTTTAAGGATGCAATTTCAACGTCCTTGGCCATCCAAGCTATCTTAGCAACTGGTGGCGACCCCAAGGCTGAACCATGGGGCGATAATATCAATAATCCTATCAATGCTTTGCGGCGTTTGCAGCTTGCTGATGGTGGCTTTCGGCTCGATTCATCGACCCCACAGCCTGATACGATGTCAACTTGTTCGTCTGTTCAGGCTGTGCTGCAAAAAACCTATCCATTTATTGAACTTGCCAACATTGGCATTACGCTTACCCCGACCTTAGCTCCTGCCGATGGCTCGACAGCCACTCCCGTTCAGCAACCTGGCCTACCTGGGGTGTTACCAGACACTAGCTCAAGCTCAAATCTGGCCTTGCCAATTTTGCTTGGCGTATTGGCTGCCTGTGTATTGGTTGGCCTACGTTTGCGCAAATTGGCCTAAATAGGCCAGTGGATTGATTCGCGTAATCATCTTGGTGTCGCTCCTACTGTATGTAGGTTCATGCTCAGTGTTCCACATTCAGCGGGAGCGGGTCAGAGGTGAGGTCATTCATCGTGCTTTGGTTAACCTGCGTGCTCAAAGCTGAGGCGAGCGCGTTACGCTGATTGCTCAGATTTAATCTCTTGTACATCATTGATCGAATAATCCAACTGATCGATATGCGGTGGCTCCTTGGCTTTTTGGATAATGATCCTGACGCGTTGCCATAACGTTGAGATTGCCTTGAACAGCGTAATTAAGCCCAACATCCCTAAAATAGCGATGATAATCGGCATTATGGATTCTCCATCGTTAAAATCAACAGCGTACTGAAAAATCCCAGTACGCTGTTGGTTCATTATTGATCTTCGGCCTTGACCTCACGGCCTTGATCCATCGAATAATTGCCATGATCGATATGCGGTGGCTCGCCAGCTTTTTGCACAATTACGCCTAATTTGAGCAAAAGTAAAATCAAGCCGCTAATGCTAAGTAAGCCCAAAATCACGAAACAACCGATCCAAAACATCGACATACACAATCCTCCTAAAGTATTCCGGTCGATGAGCCTGCTAGGCCTTGAGGCTCACCCGCGGCTACCTCGCGCACCCGACTAATAGTGCTTGACGGGCGATCCGAGCGGGTGTAGAATGCGCCTAGCTAACGTGCCGGATCAACGTTGATTGTGGTACGCTCCAATCATCCGTGCAGGTTGCACGGTTTTTTTGTTTGGAAAATATCAATGATTGTACCATCACCGCAAATCCGTGCAACGGTGCCTTTTCAGTTGGGTGACTTGGCTTTGATGATTCGGCCAGCCATAATGGATGATCTTGCGCCAATGTTGCAATTACAAGCCCTAGCCTTTGCCGATAAATTTAGCTCGGCTTTTGGCAAACGCGGCATCCAACGTGGCGTGGCTGCCTTACATCAATCGCATCAGATGCAAGGGCCAAGTAGCCTACAAGGAATGTACGTCATGTTAGCTGGCAGCGAACTTGTAGGCACGATTACGCTGCGCACCATCGAGATGCGGCCAGACGATGTTGGTTTAGTTGAGCAAGCGTTTTTGCGCGAACTTGGCGCTTGGGGGGCGTTTCGCGCAGTGCATGCGCTTTCGCAAATCGACCATCGGATTGGGCGGGATGAAGGTTTTATTAGCGATGTGGCGGTTGCTGAATCCTATCGCCGTCGTGGCATTGCCCAAGCAATGATGCGGCATAGCATGACGCTAGCCCGTGAGCTTGGCAAAAAACGCCTAGGGCTGTATGTGAGTGCCTCCAACCATAGTGCACGAGCGTTATATCGTAATTTGGGCTTTAGCGAGGGCCAGGTGCGCCGCTCATGGTGGAACGCCCTGTTTCTCGGTGAACGCCGTTGGATTTATATGTCGTATAATCTTAGAGAGACTTCTGCATAACCAAGAGGCCTCTTTTGATCAAAGGCGATCAATTAGAAAGGAACAAGTCAATGGCTGACTCTCATCGCAACGCATTCGAGAATGCTCAGCGTCAATTCGATCTCGCTGCTGAAAAGCTGAATCTCGACCACAGCTTGCGTCGAGTTCTGCGCGTCCCTCAACGCGAATTAAGCGTCAATTTCCCTGTCAAAATGGACAATGGTGAGATTCAAGTGTTTAGCGGTTATCGCGTCCAACACAATGTTTCTCGCGGTCCAGCCAAAGGTGGGATTCGCTACCACCCAGCAGTCGATATCGATGAAGTTCGTGCTCTCGCGATGTGGATGACCTGGAAGTGTGCGCTGGTTAATATTCCGTATGGTGGCGCAAAAGGTGGGGTCATTGTAGACCCAACGAAACTATCGCAAAGTGAATTAGAGCGATTAACCCGGCGTTTTGCAACTGAAATTAGCATTTTGGTTGGCGCTGAAAAAGATATTCC
The DNA here is from genome assembly GCF_003512625.1 of Herpetosiphon sp. Taxonomy (NCBI): domain Bacteria; kingdom Bacillati; phylum Chloroflexota; class Chloroflexia; order Herpetosiphonales; family Herpetosiphonaceae; genus Herpetosiphon; species Herpetosiphon sp. The sequence goes on from NZ_DOPT01000063.1 coordinate 9,240, forward strand.
AGCTCCTGATGTTGGAACCAACGGCCAAGTGATGGCTTGGTTTATGGATACGATCTCGATGCATCGTGGCTACACCGTGCCAGCTGTGATCACTGGTAAACCGGTTGAAGTTGGTGGCTCGCTTGGGCGGGTCGAAGCAACTGGGCGCGGGGTTAGCATTGTGGCCCGCGAAGCCGCCAAACACCTTGGCTTGCGCATCGAAGGCGCAACCGTAGTGATTCAGGGCTTTGGTAATGTGGGTAGCGTTACCGCCGATATGATGCAGCGCATGGGCAGCAAAGTGATTGCGGTTAGCGATGTTTCTGGTGGCTACTACAACCGCCGTGGCCTGAACATCCCCGAAATGATTGCCTATACCAAGCAACATCGTTCGCTGGAAGGCTACCAAGCCGAAGGCATCGAGCGGGTCAGCAATAACGAGTTGCTCGAAATTGAGTGCGATATTTTGGCTCCATGTGCCTTGGAAAACCAAATTACCGAGGAAAATGCAGGCCGAATTCGCTGTAAATTGCTGGTCGAAGGCGCAAACGGCCCAACTACCCCCGAAGCCGATGATATTTTGTTTGAAAAAGGCATCTTTGTTGTGCCCGATATCTTGGCGAACGCTGGTGGTGTAACCGTTTCATACTTCGAATGGGTTCAAGGCTTGCAAGAGTTCTTCTGGACTGAAGAAGAAATCAATAACAAGCTTGAGCGGATTATGCAACACAGCTTTGAATCGGTGCTGGCCCAAACCCTCAAGCATAAAGTTTCAATGCGCATGGGTGGCTATATGGTCGCAGTAGCCCGGGTCGCTGAAGCAACCCAAATCCGCGGGATTTATCCATAAACTAGGCTTTGTGGCCCCTCGTCCAATTGTATGGGCGAGGGGCTTTTTAGTTAAGGATGAAGGATGAATTATGAGGGATGAAATCAAAAGTAAGAAATAGGGGCTTTATGTTTAAGTTTGATCGATACGTATGCCCTGACCCCCTAGCCCTCGCTCCCGCTCACGAGGCGAGGGGGAAGCCTTCATCATGAAGCGTGGAACGCCCCTCGCCCGCCGCAGTGGGAGAGGGGTTGGGGTGAGGGAACGGTGACACCAGCGGATTTACTCAACCATCGAGCGATAAACTGCTAAATGTTGCTGGGCAATGCTAGCTTGGGTGTAATGGCTCAACGCTCGTTGGCGACCAGCTTCAGCGATATTTTGGCGATACTTTTCATCCAGATAGAGTTTGTGAATTGCCTCGGCCAGTGCCGCAACATCGCCTTCGGGAAACACTAAGCCTGCTGTATCAATTACATGCGGAATTTCACCTGAATTGGAGCCGATCACTGGCACGCCGCAGGCCATGGCCTCAATCAAGACCCGCCCAAATTGCTCTTTCCAATTGGGGGTGGTACGCGAGGGCAGCACATAGGCATGGACGCTGCGCATAGCGTCGGGCATGGCGCTGGATGGAATCAACGGCTCAAGCGTGACCCGCCCAGCCAGCGGTGCTTTGGCAATGCGTTGTTCAACTTCGCTGCTCAAATCGCCTTTGCCAATTAATCGACAATGAATATCGCTGGGCAAGCGTTCGAGGGCTGCCAACAAATCGAGCACGCCTTTCGAGCGCATCAAGCGCCCAAAAAAGCCCACGACAAACGGTTTTGCAGGCAATGGCTCAGGCGCAGGCCTAAAAATCGCCTCATCAACCCCAAATTGTGGAATGACGCTGATTGGGCCAGGGTAGCCGTGATCGCGAATGAGTTGCTTAGCCAAATGGTTGCCAGCAATTGCATGGGCTGCATGGCGATAGCTGTAGCGCTCGAAGAAACTAAATGGCGGTGGATAACGTCGCGCTACATCAGCCCAATTATAAAAACAGAGTTTGGCGTTGGTTTTGCGGGCATGCCAAAAAGCCTGAAATGTTGCCAAATTAAAGGCTTCTTCATCGGCATGCAGAATACCTGGTTGCTCAGCGGCGATTAATTTGCCCAAACCCTGCCACCAAAACGTATGATGATGACCGTTGTGACCCAGTGGTACAACATGCATGCGATAATTGCGCGGCGTTTGCACTTCCAGCGGATACTCGCCAACGCCAGGCTCAAACCACATCGGCGGCACAATCGCCGTCAATTCAACATCTGGCTCTGCCGCAATCAATTCAAGCTTGCGGTGGTAGGTGGCGGCGGTCAGGGCTTTCGAAATAATCAAAATTTTCATAGCAACCAAGGCTTCAATAATCACGAAGGACGCAAAACACCTGCAATGGTGCTTCGTGTCCTTCGTCAGCTGATTCAGCGCAATTTAATTTAGAGGTGAAGTGTGCCGTCAAGCAAGGCATGACCAGCTTCGTGCATGGCTTCGTATAAGGTTGGGTGAGCATGAATCGTTGCTAACAGCGATTCGACCGTGGCTTCGTGGCTCAAAGCCAAGCCGCCTTCGGCAACCAACTCGGTCACACGAGGCCCAATCATATGGAAGCCAAGGATCTCGCCATATTCAGCGTCGGCAACGATTTTAACAAAGCCATCGCGATTGCCAATGGCTGTAGCTTTGCCAACCGCCGCAAATGGAAACTTGCCAACTTTGACATTGTAGCCGCGTTCTTTGGCTTGGGCTTCGGTCAAGCCAACGTGCGCCACTTCGGGCGAACAATAGACACAGCTTGGAATAATGTCGTAGTTGATTGGGTTGGTATGGTGGCCTGCGATATGTTCGACCGCAATCACGCCTTCGGCTGAGGCAACGTGAGCCAGCCATGGCGTTGGCACAACATCGCCAATTGCATAAATATTGGCAATGTTGGTTTGCATGGTGGCATTGACTGGAATATAGCCACGTTCATCGATGGTTACGCCGACTTCTTCGAGGCCAATATTTTTGGTCAAAGGAGCGCGACCTGTGCCAATCAGGACGTAATCTGCTTCTAAAGTTTGTTCTTTGCCATCTGGACCTTCAAAAACCACGCTAGCACCATCGGCACGTTTGTTGACGGCCTTGGTTTTCGAGCCAGTGTAGAGCTTGATCCCGCGTTTGGTGAAGGCTTTGGCCAATTCAGCCGAAATTTCTTCATCCTCAGTGGCAACAATTCGTGGCAACATTTCGATGATGCTCACTTGCGAGCCGAAGGTACGATACATCGAAGCAAATTCGCAGCCGATGATCCCACCGCCGATTACCACCAAATGTTTTGGCACTTCGGGCAAGCTCAAGGCTCCAGTGCTCGAAACGATCCGTTGCTCGTCGAATGGCGCGAATGGCAATGCCCGAGGAGTCGAGCCAACTGCCAAAATCACATTCTTGGTTTCGATGACCGTTTCAGTACCATCGTTGCCTTTGACCGCGACCTTGTTGGTGCCAGCCAAACGGCCAAACCCGCGAAAGAGATCGATTTTCTTCTTTTTGAACAAGCCTTCGAGACCAGTGCGCATGGTTTTGACCACTTTTTCTTTGTGGCCCATGGCACCCTTGAGATCGAACGAAACTTCGCCCGTGATTACGCCAAACTTCTTGCCTTCTTTGGTTTCTTCCAGCAAGTCGGCGCAGTGCAACAGCGATTTGGTAGGAATACAGCCAATATTTAAACAGACACCGCCGACTTGTTCTTTTTCGACGACAGCGACTTTTAAGCCCAATTGGACAGCGCGTAAGGCAGCAACTTCACCGCCTGGCCCTGAACCAATAATCACAACATCATATTGAGCCATTGAAATATCAATCCTCCGTATGGTAGACGTTTTGTCCATTGTCTATGATAGCACAGGCAGTGGTTTAGGCAGAAATCAAAAGTCAAAAGTCAGAAGGCAAAAATCAAAATGGGATCAGGTTTCAGCGATCAGGGGCTAAATTTTAACGCAGCGGCGCAGAGGAATATATGGCTAGAGGCTGAAGGCGATTGGCTATCGGAATATTTTAGGATTCTCCTAATCGTGTTTCCGATAGCCAATCGCTTTGCTCCTATGTTCGTTGCTCTATGCTCTTTGACCCGCGTTAGGCACTTGCCGCGAAACGGCTGGTGCGCAAGGCTGAGGGAGCTTGGCGACGACGGGCGGTGCGCAATGGCCGTACTGGCAATTGCTCGCGGACTACGGCAGTACGTACTGGCATTGGTTTGCGCACTGGCTGCTCAATCGTGGCAATGCTATAACCCAAGGCACTCATTTGTGCCATCAAGTTTTGCGGGGCAATTTCGCGCATTACCAATTGATCGCCATCTTGCTCGATGATAATTCGGCGCATTTCGGGGTTCAAGCAGTGGTGAGCACCACCCTTACCGCCGATCATGGCCTGATATGCGCCAACACCACAAACCGCCAAGACCATGCCAGCTTGGAATTCGGGCAACATCAAGGCTGGGCGATGCGAACGTGGATACAGATCGTCGGAATCGCAGGTGCGGCGGCCACCCAAGCGCACTGCTTGCACCGCTGTATCCCAACCATCTAAGGGCACAACCACGAATTCTTGGTCAACAATCAAGGTATCGGGAGCTGAAACCATCAACGAGCCATTCAACAAATACCACGGCTCAATTGCGCCAGCTTCCTTCACGCGGCCAACTTCAATCAAATAGAGATTATGGTTGGCAACAGTGTAGCGGCCACATTCGGCGATGATCATGGGTGCTGCCACGCCATGCTCAGCACAAATTGCTTGGGTATTGGCCATCAAGTTGGTCAAAAAGCCCACATAATCAAATTGGAAGGCCAAATCGTAGCCTGAGGTGGGCATGCCCCCGCCAAAATTAAACATCGTTAGGCTTGGAGTAGTGCTGGCCAAAGCGGCATAGGCATTGGCTGAACGAGCCAAACGAGCTTCCCATGCAGCTGCATCTTCAATTTGCGAGCCAACCATGGCGTGATACACCACCAATTGATGCTGCGTGCCAGCCAAGCGCTGGGCGACAAGTTGCATTTCAGCGGGAGTTAAGCCAAAGCGCTCGGCTCCAGCATGGTTACGATCCACGACATCAGGGGCGTGGCGTTCACGAACACCGAACAACATCGGTACACGACAATGGGCCAAGATATAATCAAGTTCATCGAGATCATCAAGCACAGCCACAACTCGCTCGTAGCCAGCCTGGCGCAAAGCCAAGATCCCGTCGAGATACATCGGCTCTTTCGAGCCATTACAGAAGATATAGCGATCTTCGGAAAGCACCCCTTGCCGCCAGAGATGGTGAGCGATCACCACATCGGCTGCCGCTGAGGTTTCGTAATGAGCACCAGCATTCAAGGCTGTGCGCACCACTTCCTCCGAAAAATTGGCCTTGGTAGCATAAGCATACAAGAACGAGCCAGTATAGCTTGATGCCGCCTGTGCAGCCATCGCATAATCAAGCATATTCTGCACCTGCGTGGTAATTTGCGGGCAGAACGAAACCTCAAGGGGTGCACCAAATTGCTCAACCAATGCACCCAGATCGACCGTATCGCCTAAGAGCAAGCGCTCATTGCGGCGCGTTAGAAAATCGGTCAAAGCCCCAGCACCCGAAAAGCCAAACGAATCATTCAGGTAGCCAGCATAGGTTTGCTCGATCAACTGGACATGTCCCTCCAAGCCGTGATGTCCACGACGATAGTGCTCAGCCACAACATGGGGCTGAGAGAACAAAGTGCAATCAAAATTAGCGGTGTTCGTGCGTGTGTTTATTGACGGAGACTCCCAAAGTGCTTTGTCCATTTTTTGGGCATAAAAAAACCAAGTGTCGGGCGACATTTGGCCTAAGCACTGGGCATAAAAAACCTGCCCAATCGCGGCAGGTGAGGAGATAGACAGAGAACCATTGCTAGTCTGCTAGCATGATTGCAAAGCTCACCAACCTAGATTGAGGGAGGTTCAGCACAGCGCCGCGTAATCTGTCGCAGCGTGCAAAAATTCTGTCTACCGTTCATATAGCCTCGTTGAAAGCCCGCTCGGAAGTCAAAAACCAGCGCTCAAAACGTTGTGATGCGCCCCAGAAAACAACTACACTCATCGTTACAATCGATGCAGCCCCCTGCTGCCGATGAGTGCCGAGAAGGCACGGAACCTGTTGGCGAATTCCTTCACCGCTGCATATTTTAGCCTAATTTTGGTGCTTGTCAAATAAGCAATTCGTATGAATTTAGTGGCAAAACCATGGGGGATACTCGCAGCAATTCAGCCCATCACAAAGGTCTAAATCGGGTTACATAGCTGTAACAGGCGCTAATTGAAACGCTGGCACAATTAATTGAAAATTCGAACCCTGCCCCAGCACGCTCTCAACCATAATATCGCCGCCTAAAAGCCGCGCCAGCGAACGACTAATTGCCAAGCCTAAACCAGTGCCGCCAAAGCGTGCCGCTGTCGATTGTTCGGCTTGGACAAAGGGCTGAAACAGGTTGGCAACGTGTTCGCTGCTCATGCCAATCCCAGTATCAACCACTTCAAAATGCAGCCAATCGCCATCACGTTTGGCTCGTAAGGTAATTGTGCCTTGTTGGGTAAATTTGCTAGCATTAGTTAATAAATTAAGTAAGATTTGGCGTAACTTTTGCAAATCACTGTGCATCACACCCAAATCCTTAGCTACATCCAACACAAGGCGATTGTTGTTCTTGGCAATTTGCGGCTGAATATACAATTCCAGATCGTTGATCAACTCAATCGCACGAAAATCTTGGCCGAACAATTCCATGCGGCCAGCCTCAATTTTCGAAAGATCCAGCACATCGTTGATTAAACCCAACAGATGCACGCCAGCGTTGCGAATGGTACTGAGATCTTGCACATAATTGGGTAATTGATCAGCCTCGGCATCTTCTTGCAGCAGCTCGCTATAGCCGATAATTGCATTCAGTGGCGTGCGCAACTCATGGCTCATCATGGCCAGAAATTGGCTTTTGGAGCGATTGGCCAACTCAGCCTCTTCTTTGGCAGCCAGTAACGATTGCTCAATCTGTTTGCGCTGGCTAATTTCGTTGGCCAACAATTCGCGCTCGCGCTGAAGCTCGGTAGTTTGAGTTTGAATTTTATCGATCAGCGATCGCAACCAGCCAATTGCTCCGCCGACCACAAATGCCATCATCAAGCCAGGCCCGAGCGCCAGAATCTCAGCAAATGATGACCCATTCAACAAAAATAAACCGATGTTGAGGCAAATCCCAATCAAGGCCGCGAGCAAACCACCGCGCCAACCCAAAAGCCATGCAGCTAAACCAACAGGGAGCAGTAATAGCGAACCAATCACGGCCCCCACCTGATCGTAGAACCACATAAAACCGAGGCTGTAGCCAACGAAAGCCATCCCAATAATCATGATATGGCGTAACTGCTGGATTGATTGTTCAAGCGCTTGTTTGGGCATAACAAATCCAATTACTCATCGAGATCGGCAATTTCAAGGCTAAGAGCATCGATTGAAACCTGAATTTCACGCAATGATAAGCCCAACGAGGTCAAAAGTAATAACAAACTTATGGCAAATGTGCCTTTACCTAGTAGCTCTTGGCCTGCGAAAAGCACAAACATACACAGCACACAAAAGAAAAATGCTGCAACGCCGCAAATCTGCATGCTACGAATAATCCCAATCCGATAGCGCAAATTTTCCAACTGGCCGCGAATCCGTGGATCACGATCAAGTTTATAGCGACTTTTGAGTTCGCGCATGAGGGCGGCAATTGAAAGGAAACGATTGGTATAGGCCAAAAACAGCAACGAAATTGCTGGAAACAACAGCGCTGGCGTGGTGAAAGTCAGTTCCATGATGAGCCTGCTTTGATGCTAAATTGAACTCCATAACCAGATAGTTTAGCACTTTTAGCGCAGGCGATTGGATGCAAACCGACACCGTGCGGCGCTAGATCATCACAATTAACGCCAAAACCGCCCATTCGAGCGAAAGAGCGGTTTGGTACAGGCGAACCAACTTATGAAAGCGACTCATAGATTATGCCGCCAAGCCCCATATAATCGATGCCCTTGAGTTGATAGCGCTCAATTTCAAGGTCGGCTTGGGTCATCAAAAACGAGCCAATTTCATTTTTAAATAGGGTATATTCACGGGCCATGGCATGGCTGCCACTATATTGGATGGTTACAAATACGGTAGTAGTTGAAGGCAAGCGGAACATGCGCACCAACAATTCGGCTTCAGTCGGCGAAACACCGCTGCGCACCAAGGTATCGGCTGATTGCGCTGTTTGGCCTTGCTCAGCCAATTGGCGTGCCATCACTAATTTTTCGCGGCTAATATCAACATGCAAATTAACCGCTGGCGTGTTCGCAGCGTAATCGCTCAGTTGAAACACCGTTTCAATCAATCGATCAAGATTGGGCATCTGCGCGAGGTTGTGAACTTCCGGGTTAATCACCGTATGCACAACTAAAGAATCATCGCGCACATGGCCAAACCCTTGCAGCACCACCCCATCGGCACGAGTATGATAAACCACCAGTGAGCGTTGTGGATACGCGCAACTTGCCACAACTCCAAGTAAATCTCGAACAATTAATAATTGACCATTTTCATCTACCGCCGCAGCGTTGCGAGCACGGAGCGAATGTTCAGCCTGCAACAACTCCAAAGCGCGTTGATTCTCATCGGCGGTGGTCGCTTGAACACCCATCAAAGCGGGAGCTTTCAAGAGTGCACTAATTAACAGCAATTCACTGCGTGAAAGTGTTACTGCGACCAAGGGTTGGGGGGTTGTCATGCCCTAATCTCCTACGGTACAACCGCAAAGGTACTGTCAATTGCAATCGGGTTGGAATATCGATGTTCCCATTCGTGGCCCGAAGCATTGCGATCATCGACCCCACGTTGGCGCGATTCACGAGTGTTCACCGCAATCCGTTGGACCGTTGGCCATTGCGCTTGTTCATTCGGGGCGATTGGAATCACAAATGTCCGTTTATTAAGTTTACTAACTTTTAATGCTTCTAACCAACGAGTTTGATCTGGTTCTTCACGTTCAAATTCGATCGTTGTGAGTTCACCCATAACACGATCATCAACCAAGCCAACAATTAGCCGATAGCCATCGATCTCGAATAAGGCTGTTTGCAGCGGGGCTTCGGGAAAGGTTTGCGTCAAAGGGAGCGCAAACGCCGCTGCATCAGCATTTGGCTCAAGGTAGGCAATCGTGGTTGGTTCGCCAGCCACAGTTTGCGCTCGAATCAAGCTTAAACGGCGATAGCGTGGTTTGTCACCCAACCACGGGCTGATATCGAGTGTGCCAATTGTTTGAATCGACTGTTCGTCGAGGCCGTTACGCACGGCCTCGGGAACAGCACTTGATCCACATCCAAAGAGTGATGCCAACAAGCCCATTGCAAGCATCCCCCACCATACTCTACACACAACCTGCATGGATTACTTCAGGTATGGAGCAACTTGGGGATAGCTGTTTTTAATGATGCTAACCACATCGTTGCTCGTCCAATAGGAGTTGTGATTGCTAATTGGGTTGCCCGCATTGGCATTGGTCGTAAAGTAATTGATCCCAGCATCGCGGGCGGCGTTATCGGCTCCAAGCACCCCTGGCACAACCAATGGCAAGGATTTCGGCGCTAAAATGCCAGTCATCAAGCCTGGAGTTAGGAAATTACGCCCTTCATCGGAGCGAATCCATGGTTGGCCAATATAATCGCCTTTGTCGCTAACGCTGAGGAATTTGGCATATTGCATCGCCCGATCAGCATTGGCTACCGGCGACCCGAGCGTAACCACCCCAGAAACATCAACGCCCATGTTATTTTCAAGCATTGGCGCGAGGTTACTGACAACTGCCCCACCGCCGCTATGCCCAATTAGCATGACGGTTTGGCCGGGCAATAATGGGTTACGGGCAAGGTCTTGTTGAATAAAGTTGTAGCTTTCCTGGGTATACTTGCCTTGATCTTGCATTGTATACTCTTGCACAACTTCGCTGACCCCGACTCCAGTATTAAACAACGCCGAAGCCCCATTGACAACACTGGCACCGGCACCCGTAACTCCATTCACGATCGAGGCTCCGGCTCCGGTCAGCCAATCGACGGGCGATAACCAACCACCATGATTGGTACCTTGCAAATCGGTGCCTTGCAAGTTGGTGGTGTAGTTGGTGTTGTAAATTGCCGGCATCGCCTTGATTTGGCTAGGATCATAGCCGTGGGCAGCCAACAAGCCGGCCAGTTGCTGTGGCCCTTCACCTGGAGTACCATCTGGCTCGCTGGCGTTAATCCCGTTGACAATGTACATGCGTGGTGGTGGCAACTGGTTCGCTGCCGCCGAGCCTGCCGCATTACCTGCTGCTGCGCTGAACGAAACACCACTGCCAGCACTTGAGCTAGCTCCACCATCAGCAAATGTGATCCCCTTAGCTGCCTCTTGTTCAGCTTGCTGGAAGATCGTACTAATTTGTTGGGTTACCGTTTGAGCTTCCCGCAATACACCTGTTAGACGTTGCATTGTGGGGAAAATTTCCGTCTGCATTTCATTGAAAAATGCCTTTGCCGCATCACCCATCCATCCGCCATTGGCTAATGTTTCATAGCTCTGGCGAACTTGGCTGTTGATTTGATCAACTACCTCCGATTGCTTGCCAAACCGACTTGCAACTTGAGTGAGTTGGTCATACTGAGCTTGAACGATTTCAGCTCCCATGCCAATACTCCTTAAAAGTGCGCTTCAACCTCGGGAATGCCCTTGCTCTCGTTGACCGAATGTGGGGTAAAAAACCGAAATGTAGCAGTATCATCGTATAAAAACAAGCTTACGTCAAGATCTTTATTAAGAAAAAGCACCAATTTAGCAGCTAGCTAGTTAGTTATTGTTAAGTATCTTGATCAGGTTAGTCTTTTTTGTGCTCAAGCCTGTCTTGCTCCAATCAATCTGTTGCAAGAACAAGACCAAGCAAAACCCCTTGATTGTGCAATCAAGGGGTAGTCTATGCGCTGTGGCTGTTTGGATTCCCTGTTAGGCCTTTTTACTGGCAAACCATTGATTAACGCTCAAATCAAGCCATTTGATCGGCGGTGCAACCGCAGGCAACTCGGCCTCAGGCCACAAGGTTTGGTAGATATAGTGCATAATCGCTTGCACTTCCTCAGGCTCAAATGGATAAGTACCACCGCTATAGCGCTCATAATCAACAGCATCAGTGGTCAAGGATTCTTCTAAGGCTGCCTTAAAGATTTGCTCATCGTGATGTTTGGTTAGGTGCAGTTTAAGTTCTTCGACATAGGCTTTATAGCCGCTCAAGTCTTCGGGTGGTAGATCGTTGCGACCAAACCAAGCAGCGGTTATATATTGCAGATAGTAATCAAAAACCTGTTGACTGAATTGCATAATGCTTCCTTGAAAAGTGATAGACCTTGATGTTTCAATTATTTTGTGGGAAAGTGCTGAACCACATCCCAATTGTTGGTTGTTGGGTTCCACTCAACCGTAGTTTTGGTTTGGCTAATATCGCCAAGTGGCTGGGTGTTATCGTAGACCTTGATTTTGCCCGATCCGCCATTAGGATTAGGGATTTTCTTGCCATCGACACCTTCAAAACCATTGCCAATCGGCGGATGCCCATGATCAACGGTGGTCATATAGCGGGTTGGTTCGCCAGGTGCTGGTGGCTTACTAAAATCAACGCCATCACGTTTGGCAATATCATCAAGCGCCGATTGTCGTGTGCGCTCCCAATCTTGGTAGCTATTAAACTTGGTTGAGGCCGAAGTTGGGCTAAGTTTGCCATCAGGAGCATAGCCTGTCGTCAAGCGATCCTTTAATTGTTGATCACTGACCTCGGGGCCATGGCGGGCAATACTATGGCCACCATCGGCTGATTCCAATGCCAGCGCACGGGCTTTCGAGGCATCTTCAGCCGCTTTTGCCGCAGCAGCAGCTTCATCAGCAGCCTTGGTTGCATCGGCAGCCTTATCAATCCCTTTGGCAGCATCAGCAGCATCGTCGGCTTTATCAATTGCCCGACTAGCATCGCTCACTTTATCGACAACTTTGGCAACATCGGCTGCTTTATCAACACCTTTGGCAATATCCCCAATAATTGGAATTGCCGCAGCCCCTGATAATGCTGCATTGCCCCAATCACCTTCGATCGCATACAGGCCAGCATTGATTGCGTCGGGCACAGCACCTAAGCCTGGAATAAAGCCGGCCCAATCAAGCACTTCGTGAACCACACCCATAACCGTTGGGCCATCGTCGTTGGTTGCAGGCTTAGCAGCATTCGAATCACTATCGAACTTGATCAAATTAGCGGCCTCTTGTTCGGCTTGAGCAAAAATTTTGCTCACATTGAGCGTAACACTTTGGGCGGTTTCAAAGGCTACTGATAACCGCTTGAAGGTTGGCACAATGCTCGCTTGCATCTCTTGGGCAAAGGCCGTTGCCGCTTCGCCCTTCCAATCGCTTGCCAACATCTCAGCAGTTTTTTGCAATTGTTGTTGTAACTGTTGCACATCTGCTGCCAGCTTGCCAAAACGTTGCGCTACATTGGCAATCGTCTCGTACTCAATCTGGATAATCTCTGGAGCCATCGGTCATTTCCTCTAAAATTGCTATGCCTATAATGCATAGAAAAAGATCTTGAGGATTATACCATTGAGCTTATTAATTTTGATGAGAAACGGATCACAAATCAGCTTTGGTTAGTTGCTGACGCATCCAATCGGCATCGTGGCGTTGGCTGCCATCGGCCTCAGGGCTGGCATCAAACCAACCAGTAAACCGCCCACCCTCAATCACCACATCCTTGGCTTGCAAACCAGCTACCGCTACATGCTCAAAGCTTTTGAGCTGGCGCAAACTGGCTGCGTTTAAGTTTGCCCCGCGTAAATCGCAAGCGTAAATCGTCGCAAAATCAAGCATGGCATGATCAAGTTGGGCATTACGAGCTGAGCTACGGCTCAGACTAAAACGCACCGTATGGGTATAACTAAGGATTGCCTGATCTAAAACGCTGCTCTCAAAACTAGTTTTGTTCAGATCAGCATAGGCTAGATTGGCGTGGCTAAAATCGCTGAGTTTAATGATTGCACTGATCAGATCAGCTTGTTGCCAATTGCTGTCGCGGGCATCAATTTGCTCGCAAAAGCTCGAAGCAAAGCAGGCTTTACGCAAATCGGCAGCCTGTAAATCGACCTTGCGCAACATTGCCCCAAAAAAATTACAATCACGCAGATCGCAGCCTGCCAACACCACGTTTTCCAACTGCACACGCATCAACGAACGCCCACGCAAATCCATGCCACGCAGATCACAATTGCACAAGCTCATGGCTTCGCCAACAGGTTCTTGTAACCATTCGGCGTGCGCAGCCAGTAGTTGATCAAGCTTTTGTTGCGAAAAATAGCGCATTGCGAGCGCCTCACTACCATTCCAAAACTAGGCTTGTATCCGTTGTTCAATAATTTCGACCGCGCGGCTGATGCCCTGCTCAGCTTGCAGGGTTTTGGCCATGGCTTGGGCATTGTGTTGCATGCTCGGCGTGTTAGCGGCCTGCGAAATCGCCCAAGCCAACCGATCAACCGTAAGTTTGTTGCGCGGAATCGCCTTTGGCCCTAAGCCCAAATCAAACACGCGCTGACCCCAACGCAGTTGATCGCCCAAGTGCGGCACGATGACGGTTGGCAAACCAGCCGCTAAGCTTGCAGCCGTTGTGCCAGCCCCGCCATGGTGTACCGCCGCTTTGACATGGCGAAAAAGCCGTTCATGCGGCGCTGAGCCAATCCGAAAAACAGTTTTGGGCAATTCGATTTGGCCCAAGCCAGCCCAACCAGTTTGGATAATTGCCCGCTGGCCGCTATGTGCCACCGCCTTGAGCAACAATTCGGTAAAAGCATCAGGGTTAGCTCCGGTCATGCTACCAAAGCCTATATAGATTGGAGTTGGGCCATCGGCCAAAAATTGCTCAAGCTCAGGCGGCATTTGCCAAGCCTCATCGGGCGGCAACATCCAATAACCAACCGTCTGAATATTGGCGGGCCAATCGCTGGGATGCGGAATGATTGCCGGGCTATAGCCTTGAATAATCGTGGTTTGACGCAAGCGTTGAGCATATTCGCGCACACTTTGGGCTGGCAATTTGAGCTGTTGCTGGCGAAACTGATTAATAAAATCGCCGCCAACTTGCCACATAAATGGCTCAAGCACCCAGCGCCCAAACCAATAATTAATGATGCTCTCGTGGTTTGGTAGAATTGCCGCCGCACTAGCAGGGCCGCAACGGGTGGCCAACATGGCTGGTTGCAGTGGCGTGCTAATATGCACCACATTCAGCACTTCAGCCAACGTCACTGCAAAGACATCCGAGGTAAAACTGCTGATCAAAACATCGCAGTTTTGGGCGACTTGCCAAGCATCTTCAACCATGGTCAAGGCATGTTGCTTCAACAAACGGCGCATCGCATTGCGCTGTTTAATTGGATTAGCCCCATGTTTGACCCAATCGTTGCCATGATCGCTCAACATCATCTGCTGAATATCGACCCGCGCAGTCGCCACTTGTAACCCAAACTCCTCAACCCAGCTTTTAAAATTGCTGCTGACCAACAGGGTTATCGAATGCCCACGCTCTTGCAAGGCCAAGCCCAAGGCCACCATCGGCTGAACATCGCCGCGTGTGCCAAAGGCAATAATTAAAATTCTCACACGCTCGCTCCCAATAAAAAGGCCAGTGGCAATTCAGCTCGTTCGCGCCAAGCCAGCTCAGAATGGCCCGCTCCCACAAATTTCTGGGTAAGCCAATTATCGCCTTGAATATATCCCGCTGCCTGCATAAACCCATCCATCTCAATTTGATAGGGTTCGTACTCAGCGTCAAGATCCTCAGTGCCAAAATCGAAATAGATTCGATGCTTGCCAGCCTTAGGCAAACGTTTGCCCAGCCATGCCACCAACGAGCTAGCGCCAATCGGCCAGTGAGTTGAAACACACCCAGCATTACCAAAGATTTGGGGATATTCAACCAAGGCATACAGCGAAATCAGCCCACCCATACTTGCGCCCATAATGCTGGTATGTTCAGGCTCAGGGTGAGTGCGATAGCGTGTATCAATCTGCGGCTTGAGCGTTTTGACGATCCAAGCTAGATATTCGTCGGAAAGCGGGCCACCACCAACAGCTGTTTCAAATTGGGCTTGGATCGCGGCGCTAGCACTATAAAACGGCTTGGCTGGCAAATAATCGCGAATCCGTTGTTCGCTATTCCAAATGCCAACCACAATTGCCCCGTTGATTGTTTGGCTGGCAATCAGATTTTCGAGCGCCTCGTCAATTCCCCAATCAACTCCGATATAGGCCAAGGCTGGGTCAAACAAGTTTTGGCCATCGTGCATATAAATTACCGGAAAAGCTTCGCTACTACTATGATAGTTGGCAGGCAACCAAACATCGACATTGCGTGGTAAAAGGCCACGAATCGGCATATCGGCGTAGCGTTCTAAAAATCCAGTTGCATCGGATAATTCAATCGATTGCATAGCTACCTCAACTACGAATCTAAGGTTTTCAGCATTGTTTGGACGAAATTAATCGCTATTTTGGGTGGCAGGCTTGAGCGCGGCCAAGTTCGCTGATGAATAATGCTATAGCCACGCGGGTTGAGCAAGATCATCGAACAAGAATAGCCACCAGTCCAAGCAAAAAAAGGTTGTTCAACCAATTTAATGCATTCGGCGCTAAATCTACGGGCGCTCACGGCAACCGTAATCGCACTCGGTAAATGCAAGCGCAGCCAGCGTTTCCGCGCAAAACCAGCCTCGACCAAGGTTAATTGGGCCAAATTGGCTTGTTCTAAGGCATAGGCTTGATGCTCAGGCTCAATCGCCAGCCGATCAAAATCCCAAAAAGCGAGATCATTGGTAACTTTGCCAATTAATGGCAGTGGCGCAACCCAACGCAGATGTACATCGGCGGCCTGCGGGTTGGTTTGCATCGGACGGGTATAATCCATGCCCCGCCGTTCCAGCCAGCGCGTTAATTGGTCAAAGAAGTAATAATTCATGCCATCAGCCACATCCAAAATGTACCAATTAATAAGGATGGTAGCACAAACAGCAAGCCCAATTTAAAGTATTGTTTGGCACTAATTTCCAGACCTTTGCGCCGTAAAATCACCAACCACAGCATTGTAGCCAACGAGCCAACAATTGTTAAATTTGGCCCAAGGTCAGCCCCAAAAATGGTGGCATAAATCAACGCAGGCTCAGGTGTGCTAGGCAAATGTTCAAGCGTCGAGGTCATCACCAAGGTCATCGGCACATTGTTGATCATGTTCGAGCCAAGTGCACTACCGAAAATTACCCGCGCAATATTGCCCAAACTCGCGCCGCTGCCCTGTAACAAACTCGCGCCAAAGCGTTCAGTCCAGCCTAATTGCTCAATCGCCCGTACCACCAAAAACATGCCGCTAATAAAGCCAAACAAGGCTGGAGATAATTCGTGCAAGGCTTGTTTGGGCTTAAACGTGCCATTCCACCAGCTAATTGCCGCTAAGAGAGCGGCTCCAGCCAACGCCACAAAGGCCAATGGCACGTGCCACAACGAGCCAGCTACATAGGCCACAGCAATACTGCCCAAGCCAACAAGGGTTGTCCGATAAAGGCGTGGGTTGGCGATAGTTAAATCATCAAGCAGTGCCAAATCGTAGCTGCCCTGCAAATCGCGCCGAAACAGCCAAGCAAATAGCCCAATATTCCAGCCAATACACACCAGTGACGGAACCAACAAATAGGCCCAATATTCCAACAGCTCACGATTAAAGCGGGTTAGCACCAAAATATTAATCGGATTGGAAACGGGCAGCAATGCCGAAGCAGTATCGGCAATAAAGGTGCAGGCAAACATAAATGGCAAGGCTGGCAAGCGCAAACGGCTGGCCAACGTCCAAACCACTGGAGTTAAAATCAAGGCTGTCGCATCGTTGGAGAGCACCGCTGTAATCAGCGTGCCCACCAAAAAGACCGCCAAATAGAGCCGCTGCGCCGAGCCATTGGCCCAACGTGCTGCCTGCAACGCCAAGGCCTGAAACACCCCAGCTTGCTCGGCAAAAAAGGCAATCAGCATCAAACCGGCAAAAAAACCATACACATTCCATTCGCGGGCAAGCGTCGGCAAAATTGCCTTCAGTGGCAAAATTCCGACCAATAACATGGCAACTGCGCCAAGTAACGCGACCCAAGCTTCCGAAATATTGCGCGGACGAACCATCACGCCTAAGAGCGTGGCTCCAAAAATTGTTCCACCAAGTAGCAGTTGCATGATCTTCCTATTAAATGAGGGGTTAGTTGTCGGGGTTCAGGGGCAAGATTTTTAACCGCGAAGCATGGATGGCTCTAGTTGGCTAGCGGAGTAATTGATGCTGTGCACACCAAAAAATCCCCAATGGCCCGTAGCCACGCATCTCTGCTTCTCTGCGTTAAAATTCTGATCCACGAAGGACACGAAGATTCACGAAGGGCTGAAACCGCGAAGCACCCGACGATCGCGAAGTAGCTGAATATCCAGCTTCCCGACCCCCGATGCCCAGCCCCTGACCCCAATTGCTATGTTCTATCTGTAATGGTTCATTGCATAAACAACGGACAACATTCCCTCACCCCCAACCCCTCGCCCACTGCGGCGGGCGAGGGGCGCATGCCTGGAGTGTTTCCCCCTCGCCTCGCGTGCGGGAGATGGGGCTAGGGGGTGAGGGAACAATGACGGTTGCCAACCTCATAAACCATTCCATCTATGTTTTATGTTTTACGCTCTATGTTCTATGTTCTATGCTCTTTTAGCGATACCACAAACCAGCAATATGAATATGCACAGCGTGAACATTCAACTCGGTATATTGCTGAATGCTTTCGATCACCCGTTTGCGCAGCGCATTGACGATTGGCGGTAACGCTTCATTGATAAACGGAATTAATTTGAGATGCAAGACAATGCTCGCTCGCTCATCAAAACGGGTTTGCGGCTCCTCATTCGATTTTGGTTCGTTTTCAGCCCGACCTTCAGCGACAAGCTCGGCGCTTTCAAGTTGGGTTTCATAAATGCCTTCAATCGAACCGCTGACCGACTGAACAATTTGACCGATCACACCGATATCGATCGTGGTTGTATGGCGATTACTGCGCACTGAGCGAACAATCGATTGTTGTTGAGGCATAGTTGGCTCCTTAACGAGTTGGGGTAGCGGTTGGTTGTGGGCTAGCGGTTGGCGCAGTCGCCCCTAAAGCGATTCGTAGCCGCTCCAAAGTACTGCCAATGCTGGCTAAATCTTGTTCAACGCTATCAAGCCGATTGGTCAAGGCCGCATTGGCAGGAATCGATTCAAGCTCATTCAGTCGCGATTGAATCGCCAATAAGGCATCAAGATTCGAGTCGATTTGTTTTTGCAAGCTATCAAGGTCGGTTTCGCGGGTATTGAGTTTGCTCTCAATCGTTTGCACCCGCTCGCGCAAGCCATCGACCGAGCCACGCAAATCGGCTAAGCCCCGCAAGGTCGCCGCCTGATCAGTTTGTTGGATGATTGCGGTTTGTTGGGCTTGTTCAAGCGCAGCGATCCGCCCAGTGCTATCGGGAAAGCTAACCCCAAAATTGCGCGGGCCATACCACATCACCAAGAGCGCCAAGGCCGCCCCAAGCCCTGCACTCACAATAATCGTCAAGGCCGAACCCACCAGGGTGGCCAAACATCCCCGTTTTTGTTTAATCACAATTGGCTTGGGAGCATCGCTTTGTTCGCTCATCGATTTGGCTCTCCATACCATCAACAGATGGTTGCATTTGGCTTAAATAATACTCGAATCTAGCCAATACTCAATATTGCCCAAAATGTAAAATATAGCTTAAACATGACCATAATCAAGGCTTAACTTTGGGCTGCTAGCATTGGGCAATTTGAGTAATGAGAATGGCTATGCAGTTGCACGCACGCGGTGGGTTGGCGCTCAATCAGCTAATTCGGCTGGTTTATCTGATGGCAATTGCCGTTGGGATGTTGGGGCTTGGTCTGATTGGCTATGGCCTTTGGCTGGCGCGTTTCGATTGGTGGCATTGGTTTTTGATCAGCCTTGGGGCTTTATGGTTGCTGCTGCACATTGGCTTAATCGTGATGCTGCAACGCAAACGCCGCGCAATTCAGCAATTAACTGCTGTCGTCGATGTGCTAGCAACCGCCGATTTAAGTGTGCGAGCACCCAATCTAGGCACTGATGAGTTGGGCGAATTGGCGCAATCGATCAATTTGGCCGCCGAGCATTTTACCAGCTTGCTCGATACCCAGCGCCGCGAAACCCAGCGCGAACGGGCAATTTTGGCGGCAATCGACGATGGCGTGATTGTTTGCGATCAGCTTGGTCAGATTATTTTGCTCAATACTGCTGCCTACAATATTATTGCCATGGCCGAAGCTGAACGCCTGCAAACCAACCACGAACAGCCTAATTTGAGTTTGCGCTTTTATGCTGCGCTCGAAGCCGTGCAACCAGCCTTGGATCAAGCGCTTGGCCGTCCGCATATCAAGCCTGCCGAACGAGTTTGTTTTGCTGGCCGCACCTATCGCCTCAGTGCTAACCCGATTTGGATCGACGATCGGCGGATTGGGGCGGTGGCAATTTTGCAAGATATTAGTGCCCGCGTCGAGAGCGAACGCTTACGCAGCGATTTTATGGCTTTGGCTGCCCATGAATTACGTTCGCCGTTGACCAGTATTCGTGGCTTTGCTGATATGCTATTGTGGAGCAACCCCGAGCATTTTAGTGCCGAAGAAATTAGCTACATCGAAGGCATCGGGCGCAACATCCAACGCCTAACCGAGCTGATGAACGATGTGGTTGAGTTGGCGCGATTGGAAACCCAACGCAATGAGCATACACCGCAGCCTGTTGATTTACGCCAGGTGTTGAGCGCAGTGCTTGATGAATTTCGGCCACGCGCTGAACGCAAAAAATTACAATTAGATTGTTTATTGCCGAATGAATTACCGCTGTTGAGCCTTGACCCGCTGCATATTCGCCAAATTAGCCATCACCTGATTAGCAATGCGATCAAATATACCCCTGAGCAAGGCCAGATTCAAATTGAAGTGCAACAACGGATCGATGATATCTTAGTGGTGGTACGCGATACGGGGATTGGCATTTCGCTGCGCGAACAGCCGCGCATTTTTGGGCGTTTTTTTCGCAACGATAATCCACTTTCACGCGCCGCAGGTGGCACAGGCTTAGGCTTATCGATCGCCAAAGCCCTCGTCGAAATGAACCATGGTTCAATCTATTTTGAAAGCATCGAGGAAGAAGGTACAACCTTTTATGTGGCGTTTCCCTTGGCTTTGGTATGCGAACCTTTGCCCTACAATCCAGCCGCCTTGGCCGATGCAGCCTAGCGTGGCCCCCAACCTAGCCCAAATTTATTGGCCTCGGAGATTGTAAAGGGCTTGGCTGGCCCGCCCTCGGTTGAGACAACCCACACATTGAAGCGCGGACGATTATTTTGTAAATCGTCGGGCATGCCCCACTTCGCCAAAAAGACAATCCATTTGCCATCGGGCGACCAACGCGGCTGAGTTACCCCACCAAGCCCCTTGGTCAGCGGATGCGGATTGGAGCCATCGGCGTTCATGACCCAAATTTGGCGGGTAATTGTGCGCTGACTATCACCAGCCACATAGGCGATAGATTTGCCATCAGGCGACCATTCGGCATAATGTTCGTCGCGGTCGCGGGTTGGGTTGATAATTTTCAAGCCGCTACCATCGGGCTGAATAATGGCAAGACCAAGTTGCTCGATATTCTCAACAATATCGCGGCTGGTGAACACAATTCCTTGCTGGCCCCAGGTTGGCATTGTGCCCCACATTTTGGTTAATTGCTGGCCCTCGGTTTGATCAAGCGCTTGGATATAAATAGTTGAACTATTTTCCTTAAGATCATCAAGCCGCCGATGGGCATAGGCCAACTGTTTGCCATCAGGCGACCAACTTGGGTATTCGCAACGCCCAGGATCATTGGTCACGCGCCGCTGATCGCTGCCATCAACCTTCATCACATAGACTTGTTCGCGGCCATCGCGCTCAGAGGTAAAGGCGATTTGCCTACCATCAGGCGACACCACCCCACCATAATTTGAGCCAAGTGTGGTTAATTGCTGCGGTTCGCCGCCCATCGCCGGAATTCGATAAATTTGATAATCGCCATCCTCTTCGCGCATGCCCACAAAGAAATAGCCAGTTAATCCAGCAATCAACGGCTGAATGGTCGAAGTTGGGGCGGGCGTAGCAGTTGGCGCGGGTGTGCTGGTTGGCGCGGGGGTTGGCGTGAGCAACGGAGCCGAAGTTGCACTATTATTCAACAAGGCTGGAAAATAGGTTTGCCAATTGGGCGAGGCCTCAGCCGCATTTTGTTGATTGAGCAAGCTCCAAATCGTTGCACTAAAGCCACCCAAACTAAGGCTGCCAACCAAACCTAAACCCAACCAATGTCGCCAAGTGCGGGCTTGAATCAATGGTTTGGTACGGATATTGGGCAATTTGGGACTAGCTGGCTGCACCGAACGCCAAGCAGTCATCAATTCCAAGGCCAACTGACCTGCCGATTGCTGACGCGCTTCTGGCTCTATAGCCAGCCCACGTAACAACGGCTGATCTAAGGCGCTAGGCAAACTGGGGCGCAAGGCCGATGGCGCAGGCAAGCTTTCGCCAATCAACCGCGCGGGAGCTGCCAACGGCGCACGCCCAGTCAATAAGGCATAAATCGTCGCTGTCAGGGCATAAATATCCGAACGCGCATCGGTTTGGCCGCGATATTGCTCTGGCGGCGAATAACCAGCAGTCACCGCTCGTCGCAAACCCAAGCTCGAAACCTTGAGGTCGCGGGCGATTCCAAAATCAATCAAGACCAAGCGACCATCAGGCGTGAGCTTGATATTCGATGGCTTGATATCGCGGTGCAACACAGGTTGGGGCAGGGTGTGAATATATTGCACCGCAGTACACAATTGCTGTGCCCATTCAACCACCCGTTTGGGCGCAATTCCATCGTGCTCGGTTGCCAGCAACACACTCAGGTCAACACCCTCGATATAATCCATCACGACACAGGCACGGCCTTCGTGCACAAAATGATCGCGAATACGCGGCAACGACGGATGGGCGAGGCCCGCCAAAATAGTGGCTTCGGCTTCGAGCATCTCGACAACTTCGGATTCGGCAGCAATACTTTGCTTAACCGCACATAGCCCACCGATCTGTTGATCGTAGGCAAGCCAAACGGTGGCAAAACCACCTTTTCCAAGTTGTTCGACAAACCGATAACGTTCGCGCATAGTTTTAAGTAGGGGTCAGTAAATAAAGAACATAGAACATAGAGCATAGAATTATAGCCAATAGCCACGTCCTTCGTGCTCTTCGTGTTCTTCGTGGTTTCGTTTCCCCAATCGCTATTATAAACGCATTACCATGATGGCCAGCGATCGTGGCGCGTGCCATCGGAGAGTGCTTCAACCTTGCCAGTTGCCAAATGTTGCAGATAAATGCCCCAATGATCGTTGCGATAACTTTCGAAGGCCAAATAACGCCCATCCGGCGACCAACGCGGCCAACGATTTTTGCCAGTGCCAAGGTTGGTTAGCTCGCGTGGTTCGCCGCCGCTAGTTGGCACGGTGTAAATTTTGGTGCGGCTATCGTTATCACCAGTCATAAAGGCAATCGTCTGACCATCAGGCGACCAATCGGCCCAAAAAGCACTATCATCGACGCTAGCTAACAAATATTGCTTGTTGGTGGTCAAATCGAGCACCACAATTTCATAGAGGCCGCTGGTTTGGCTATGAAACGCCAGCTTTGTGCCATCGGGCGACCAGGCGGGGCCGCCTTGCCAACCGCCTTCCGCCGTCACCCGCTGCACATTCGAGCCATCAGCATCCATAATATAAATATCAAAACTATTGTTATTGCTGTGATCACGGTCGCTTTCGAAGGCAATTTTACTACCATCAGGCGACCAACGGGGGGCACGGCTTTCGCCTGGAGCGCTGGTCAATTGCTGCTCATCACTGCCATTAGCGCTAATCGTAAAAATCTGCTCAAGCCCATCAACTCCATGCGAGTAGGCCACGCGGCCATCGCTCCGCCGCCGTGAGGCAATTGCATTATCATCGTGATGCGGCACAACTTCGCTCACTGCACCAGTTGGAATATCCAAACTGAGCAAATTATATGCGCCACTGTTGCCTTCGCGCGAGGAAATAATCAAATCGCCCTCGGCACTATCGGGCAAAGCACTAGGCAAAGTTGGCACGACGAGCGGTTGATCTGGCGTGCTTGAGCGATTTAGATACCACCAGCACGCCCCGCCACCACCAAACAACAGGACAAACAGCAGTAGCCAAGGCCAAATCTGAGCTTTGCGTGGGCTAAACTCAGGCTGTGGATTTGCTTGAATTGGCTGGGGCGTAACGCTGGCATGCCCATAGCTTTGCTGTTGTTGCACCTGTGGATTGACCCGCGTTGGGGCTTCGGCATTGCGGTAGGGCGCGGCTTGCGGCACAATCGCAAAAGGATCGGCGATTGGCACAATTGGCGTGTCGCGAATTCGCTCCAATTCGGCACGCACAGCCGCCGCCGAAGCAGGCCGTTGATCAATATGCAGCGAGGTTAACTGGGTAATCAAATCATCAAGCGCTGGCGAAACCCACTCTACACTTTGGCTAACGGGCGGCAAACGCAAGCCACTGGTCACGCGCTCGTTGGTCAATAACACATACATCGTCGAGCCAAGGCTATATAAATCGGAGCGTGGCTCGGTTTGGCCACCATATTGCTCAGGTGGCGCATAGCCAGGCGTGCCAATTTGAATCGTATCTTGATGCTGACCCTCTTTGAAGCGCCGCACAATCCCAAAATCGATCAAAATAACTTTGCCTTCGGGAGTACGCATAATATTGGCAGGCTTGAGATCGCGGAAAATTAGTGGTGGGCGTTGGTTATGCAAATATTCCAACACATGGCACAACTCAATCGCCCAATCGATCACCTGTTGCTCGCCGAAGGGGCCGTTGAGCCGTTTTTGCAAGGCCGATAACGACTCGCCTGGCACATAGCCCATCACCAACATCCAACCATCATCAACCGCAAAATAATCAAGCACCGGAGCGAGATTGGGGTGACTCAAACTGGCCAACGTATGAGCTTCTTGCTGAAACAAATGCGCCAACGAATCGAGTTCATCGGGGCGCATATGGGCAGTAGCAAAATATTTAATCGCCACATTGCGCTGCCCCAAGCGACCATCGGTGGCCAAAAAGACCGCCCCAAAGCCGCCGCTGCCTAAGGGCCGCACAATCGTGTAGCGATCCTGAATAATTGTGCCACTTTTCAACATGCCAATTGCCTCACCACACAGCTACTTAACCATAACATTGCTATTATAGTCGATTCATTCATCAAAATATAGTTTAAATGGTCAGGCTAGCCCAAATTTCTGCAGCTTAATTCATCGTTATAGTTAGCTGAAAAGGAATATTTTACCTATATGCCGCCGTATCGATCAAAAAAGCCCCTTGCCAGCGCTAGGCAAGGGGCTTGTAGGTAAAATGTGGCTATGGCTCTTCGCGCAGATCAACACTCAGAATATTTAGCACGGTCCACGGTGAGGCAATTGCGGTACGGCTTGGATTGCCAAACCAAAGTACTTGCGGCTGAGCGCCAGCTTGTTCGGTGAATAGCACGTTGCCATCAAGAATGAAGGTTTGCTGACCATTCCGCTGTTGAATGATCAAGGTATGTTCGGTGGTATCAATTTGGCCGTTGCTGTAGGGCAAGCGAATATCTTTCAATTCGTTATCAGCCGTTTGATCGCGATGGAATTCGACGATCAGCCCTTGAGTTCCGTCTTGCCAAATGCCGCCCCAACTTGTCCCCGCCCGATCGGTATCGCCACAGGGCGTAGCCATAGCATCCGCCAGCATAAAGCCTGTGCCCAAGGCTGTGACATCGGAGTAGCGGAAGGTCACGCTCAAGGTAAAGTTGTTGACCGGAAACAGCGTATCGGTGATCGTTCGCACGACTGGATAGCAGGTGGCACTAGTTGCCGCGAGTTGCAATTCGCCATTGGTTAATTGAATTGTGCCATCACGAGTTTCGCCAGCCCACAAACGCGGGTCAAGTGTGCTGCCATCGAAGCTATCGCCAACGATTTGGCCAATCGGCGTGGCAGTTGGGGTAGCTGGCAAAGCAGTTGGGCTTGGTTGAGCGACAGCGGTTGCCGTGCCGCCAGCAATCGTGGTTTGTTGCGGGCCAGCGGTGGCCGTGGCATCAAGAAAAATCTTAATTCGGTCGCGACGGGCCTGAGTATCTTTGTAGGTTGGGTCTTGGCGCAAGATTTCATCGTATTCGCTCAAGGCCAAGCCATATTGACCAGTTTCTTCGTAGGCCATACCACGCTGATAGCGGGCATCAAGCGCATCATCAAAGGCTAATTGGGTTGCAACGGTAAATGTTTGAATCGCATCAGCGGTCGCCCGTGGCACATCGAGGGTTGGAATTTGGGTTGGAGGCGGAATTGCAGCCAAAGCGGTGGCAGTTTTGGCACTATCGCTTAGCAAAATCCCTTCATCACGGGTAACAGTTGGCAAGCCATTGTTGGCGACCTGTGTGGCATTAACAAAGACGTTGCTCTTGGGCTTGAATAATAGCCATGCGCCCGCTAATAAGGCCAAGCCAATAAACACCCCTAGCACAATCAACCCAGCCCGACTATTTTGCTGGGCTGGGCGTTTGGGCAAAATTGAAGGCGCTGGCCCAACATCGCGATCAGGTATGAGCAATTGCTCAAGCATCGCCTGATCATATTGAGCGGTAGAGCCACGCCCTGGCGGCACTGGAATTGGCGAGCTTTCCGAGGGCACATAGCGTTGAGTTGGGCCATCGGCTGGTGTGCTAGGCAAAATCGAAGGCGTAAAACCAATTACTGGCAAATCGCCCGCCGATTCGTGGGTGCTGCTGGTTTGGCTCAAGGCAACCACAAATTGCTCGATATTAGCAAAGCGTTGTTGTGGTTGTTGGCTCAGGGCTTTGACAATCGCATGCGAAACTGCTGGCGAAAGATCAGGCCGTCGCACATCAGGTGGAGCAAAGGCCATCAAGGGCTGGGTGTTGGGGTCAGTGCCAGTCAGCAAGTGGTGCAGCGTTGCGCCCAAAGCATAAATATCTGAGGCTGGCGTGGCCGTCGCGCCGCTCCAAATTTCGGGCGCAGCATAGCGCGAACCAGCATTTTTGGGGCAGCCAGCGGGCAAACCACCAAGCAATTTAATGCGGCGGCCATCTTGCAGCACGATATTTTGCGGCTGAATATCGCCATGCACAAAGCCTTGGCTATGCAAATAGCGCAAGCCTTCGGCAATTTGCTTGGCCCAAGCCAGCACCACGCCCTCGCGCAAACGCGGCCCAAGCGCTACATCGGCCAAGGTTTGGCCACGCGGATATTCCAACACCAAATAGCGCTGGCCATGCTCCTCGAATAAATCATAGACCGAGGGCAAGGCTGCTTGGTTTAACTGCGCCAAGCGTTGCAACGAGGTTGCATCTAAAACACCATCATTGAGTTGGCGCAAGGCAACCTCGCGGCCTGCCATCTTGCCATCGACCGCCAAATACATTACGCCGCATTCATCGCGAAAAAGCTCGTTGCGTACTTGGTAGCGTCCTTGTTGAAACGTGGCCTGTCCACTCATAACTGCTACATCACACTAGCGTTGCCATTGCAACACACATCGTCCAAGGCGAATTTCATCGCCAACATTTAAATTAACTACTTGGCGAGCTTGGAGCCGTTGTTTATTCACGGTTGTTCCGTTGGTGCTATCCAAATCTTCAAGTTGCACCACGCCAGCCCGCACAAAAATTCGGGCATGACGACGGCCAACGCCATCGGCCAAGCCATTATGGGGGTTTAAATCAACATCAGGATAATTATTCGAGACAGCATCTTCGCGGCCTACCACAATCTCGGCTTTGGCTGGCAAATTGATGCGTGTGCCTGCCGCCGTTACCAGCACAAACCCCGCCAACGATTGAATGCCAACCGCTGCCGGAGCAACGGGCGCTGCCACAGGTGGCTTTGGCACAACTGGCGCTGGTGGTGGCATGTAAACTGGTGCTGCTGGCACAACCGGAGCAGCTTGGACTGGCGGCGCATAGCTTGGCTGCACGGGCGCTGGCGCAACTGGCCGAGCGGCTGGAGCAGCAGGTGCACCCGCCAATAACGAAGCACCACAGTTATCGCAAAAAGCCTCGCCAGGAATAACCGCCGCGCGACAGCTTGGGCAGCTTGGTGCTGCATTGGCAATCGGTTGCGGTGCAGGATAACTGGGCTGCGGCGCGGGCTGCACACTTGGTGCAATTGGGGCGGGAGCAACTGGCACAGCGGGGGCAGCGGCAACCCCAACATTCAACGGCGTACCACATTCATCACAAAAAGCCTCGCCAGGTGTAGCAATATGCTTGCAGGTTGGGCATTGAACGCCACCGGCAACCGCACGCGGTGGGGTTACCGCCGCCGCCACGGTTGGCAAACGATGGCCACACATTTCACAAAATAAGGCACCTGTTTGGTTGGTCGCATTACAGACAGGACAAGCAATCATACAACGATCACTCCACAATCATGAGACTCTGTGGCAACGATAGCACGCCGCGTTCCTTGATGTCAATGCAATTTAGCGATAACCCAAATCGGCTAACGCTGCAAGCAAGGCATCATGATGTTCTGGTAGGCCAATACTCACCCGAATACAATTGGCAAGCTCTGGGTTGCGATAGTAGCGCAGCAAAATTCCCCGTTTGGCAAGGTCGGCTTTGAGTTGGGCGGCATCGCCACGCTCAACCCGACACAGAATAAAATTTGCCTGCGATGGAAATGGCGTAAGGCCGTCGATTGTTTGCAAGGCAGCAAATAGACGTTCTCGCTCAGCAACCATAATTTTGGCGCGGGCATTAAGCGCCTCGGTTTCGGCCAACGATTGCAACACCGCGACCTCAGCTGCGACATTGGTATTGTAGGGCTGCTTGATTTTCCACAGGTGGGTAATCAACCACTCGGGAATTAGCCCATAGCCCAAGCGCAACCCCGCTAAACCAGCCCATTTGGAAAAGGTGCGTAACACGACCAAATTGGGATAGTGCCCAACCAAATCGGCGACACTCCCCGAACTAAACTCGGCGTAGGCTTCGTCCAACACGAGCATTGTTGGCAATTTCAATAGCCGTAGGACGTGTTCACGGGCTAAAAGGTTGCCAGTTGGATTGTTGGGCGAGGGCAAAAACACCATTTTGGCCTGATGCTCTAGCACTGCATCGGCCAGCGCCTCGATATCGACATCGAAGTTGTCATCGCGTGGCACTGCCACAAACCGCCCGCCAACCACGCCAGTATTGAAGCTATACATGCCAAAGGTTGGTGGGCAGGCAATGACCACATCGTTGGGCTGCACCAGCACTCGCATCAACAGATCGATAATTTCATCTGAGCCATTGCCACATAAAATTCGTTCAATTGGCTGGCCAATAAATGGGCTAATTGCTCGCCGCAAACGGGTTTGATCAGGGTCGGGATAAATTGCATAAAACGGGCAATCGCGCAGTGCTTCGGCAACGCTGGGCGCTGGCCCGTAAGGATTTTCATTGGCATCAAGTTTAATAATGTGCTCAATTGGAATGCCCAATTGTTCGCTAAGCACATCGAATGGTTGAATCGGAGTATAGGCTTCGAGCGCCGCAATATCAGGCCGCACAAACTGAGTTACATCAGCCATCAGTTGGTTCCTTCGCTGAGGTGGCTTTAATCTGGCCTATGATACCATGGTGCGATCAAAGCTGCTGATTAAATTGCGCCTTGAGCCAAGTCGATCATTGCCCGCATATTGGCATAATTGTTGTTGCTGGCAGCAAATAATGGCTCGTTGGCCGATGCGCCTTGGTAAAAACGCTGCCAATCGAATGGCCCGCCCGAAAATGTTGATAGCTTACCACCAGCCCGCTCTAAAATTGGCCATGCTCCGGCAATATCCCACAAGCTGGCGTTGCCCAAAATTGCGGCACACGCGCGGCTACTAGCCACATAGCAAACATTGGCGGCCGTGCTGCCAAGTGAGCGAGTTTTACCTGGATAGCTAATTTTGTAGCGACGATGGGCATTCGATGGCACAGCCATCCACGATTGGCTATCGAGAAAATCTGGGTTTTCGGCGTTGATGATTTGGCCGTTGAGGGTTGCATCACCAGTTAATCCCGCCAAATAACATTCATCGAGCACTGGCAAATACACGCAGCCAGCCGCTGGATAGCCATCGACCAACAAGCCAATCGAAACGCACCACACTGGCAAACGCTTAACAAACGAACCAGTGCCATCAATTGGATCAAGCACCCAAATCCGCCCGCTGTTGCTGGCTTGGCCGCCGCCCTCTTCGCCCATAATCAGATCATCGGGAAAGGCTTGAGCAATGTGTTGGCGCAGCATCTGTTCAATTGTTTCATCAACCTCGGTTACCCACGAGTTATCAGCTTTGCGGCGTGGCGCGGCTGCATTGTAATCATGAAAAATATCGAGGGCATAGGCTCCTGCTTGGCGTGCCCAAGTTTCCATCAATTGAGCTTCGTTGGGTGATTGCATTGTTGTATCCTTTATTCGCGACCAACAAAGCTACCGCGATCAGCACAATGCTGGTCACGGTGAGTGGCTTCGTCGTCACAGATTGAATTATTCGTCGTCTTCGGCTTGAATCTCAGGGCGTAGGATGCGTACAGCATTGACTGCTGGATCAACCCGTAGATCACCTAGCTCTGGAAATTGTACCAGCAATAGCTCACGGCCATCGCGGATGCGCGTTTTTTGCACCACGCCCTCGCCGTAGGGCACGCAATGCACCCGATCGCCTTGTTTGAAGCGCGATTCGCTTGGCTCGGCGGCTTGATTGGTGCTTGGCCGCGTGATTGGCTGCGCTACGCGGGCTTCGGCTTCGCGTTGCTCACGTAAACGCCGCGCTTTTTCAAGCATTGTCTGTGGATCAGCAGTGGCTTCCACGGGCTTGGCTGGTTGCTCATTACGTTGATATGGCCGCACTGGCTCGGCCAAGTTTGGCTGTACTGGCCGTTGCTCAGGTTGAAGCGGGCGCTGTGGCGGCTGAATTTCGCGCGGCATCGGTTTGGTCGGCTGATCGTTGCGCTGATACGGTCGCGCTGGTTGTTGCTCGCGCTGAATCGGACGCTGCTGCGACTGGCTTTCGCGCGGCATCGGTTTGGTCGGCTGATCGTTGCGCTGATACGGTCG
>NZ_DOPT01000063.1:39546-40547 GCF_003512625.1 Herpetosiphon sp.
TGATCGTTGCGCTGATACGGTCGGGTCGGTTGTTGCTCACGCTGAATCGGACGCTGCTGCGGCTGATTTTCGCGCTGGACAGGCCGCGAGCTTGGACGCTGAGCCGCTGGTTTTTCTGGAGGGTTGCGCTGTTGAAACGGTGGTCGTTCGTAGGGCGGCGGCTCGTTGGCCACCGGCATCACCACCGAACCGCGTTCAGGCGGTAAAGGCTGGCTTGGCGCTGGCGTTTTGGGCTGCACTAAGGGCTGGGTTGAGCGTTGCGCCTCATTGCGCCCAACGTTAGCCTTGCGCCGTGACGGTCGGGTCAGGTTGGCCTTGGCTTTTTCAGGGCTAGGCGGCGCTGGCGGGGCTTCGTTGCGCACCGCTGGACGTTGGTTGGTCAGCGGCTTGTTGGCTGGCGGTTGTTGGGCGGCCAAACGCATGGGCTGAGCAGGCAACGCTGGTTGGTTTGGCACAGGGTTGGTTTGGCTACGCTTGAGCGCTTCGCCTTGCTTGGGTAGCGAACGCGGCAGCGCAAACACATTGCCACGTCCACGGCGGCGGGCATTCAAATCGTTGGTGCTAATTACCATCGATTGACGGCTCGCTCGCTCGACCCGTGGCGGTGCAACTTGGGCTGGCTCTGGTGGCATATCGGCGCGTAACGGCGCAGCGAGTGGTACCAAAATCTTTTCAAGCCAACGCAATTCGGCCTGAGCATAACTAGCATACAACGGGTCTTTGCTCAGAGTGCGGGCCGCCAAGCCAGCCAAATGTAGCCAAGCCTCAAATTGGCTATACAACTGCTCAACTATGCCGCGCCCGCCTGGTTGAGCTTCGACCAAATACAAATGTTGTTCGCTGACACACGCCACCATCGCATCAGGCTGGCAGTGCAGCAATAATGGCAACACGCCAAGCAGGATTTCGCCCAAGCCAGCCCCAGCTTCTGGCGCAGCCAACCACAGCGCTGGGGCATTCCACTGCAGCTGAATCGGCGGCTCAAACGGCACACGCCGAAT
>NZ_DOPT01000063.1:40605-46507 GCF_003512625.1 Herpetosiphon sp.
CTCAAACGGCACACGCCGAATGCTGCCATCATCAGCCAGGCTGCGCCGTGCCACAATTTCTTCGGTTGCCACCACACGGCCAATCATCAACTCGATCTCGGCGCGTGCTCCATCAAGCGGGCGTTGGCCAAATTGCTCGCGCACCGCAACACTACAGCGATGTTCAGCCAAGGTTGGCGCAACATCCTGCAAACGCAAACCCAATGAACCATCATCATTCCAGCCAATTACTCGCCCGCCGAGCACGCTAGCGCCGCTAAATAAACGCCGCTCAACCGTCACCGAATCAAGTTCGGCCAAGAAGGTGCCTTCGTGATCGACGATCTGTACTGGTATATCACTAATTGTGGTTGGATGCAGCGTGGCATAAATATCGCTGCGCTGCTGCAAATTGGCGACTGGTTGCCAAGTTGGGCTATCGGGCAACTG
Organism: Herpetosiphon sp.; assembly: GCF_003512625.1. NCBI lineage: Bacteria > Bacillati > Chloroflexota > Chloroflexia > Herpetosiphonales > Herpetosiphonaceae > Herpetosiphon > Herpetosiphon sp. The sequence goes on from NZ_DOPT01000063.1 coordinate 41,035, forward strand.
GGCTAGCTGATTGCGCTGGGTCAAACGCTCAACCAGATCGCTCACTTCCCACGCGCTAATTTCGCTTTGTTGCAAGGGCCGTTCTTCGGCGGCGCAGCGCAAATGCCCACTGCTGATGTAGTTGTTTTGGGTGGCTACGGGCAAGGCTGGCGGCACAGTTGGGGTGAGCAAGGCTGGTTGAGCCAAGGCGGTTTGGGCAGCAATCGATTGATCGGTCACCAACACCACGGCGCGATGGCCGCTGGCGAGTAAACTTGGCAGGCTGGTAGCATTCACGCCACCCAACATCACCAACACATGGGCCGGAGCCGCTGCCCGTGGCACTAAACTCAGGCCTTGAGCCGCGCCACGTTGGGCCAACATTGCTCGCTCTAGCCTATCGGGCGCATCAAGCTGCACGCTTAAACCTGCTTGGCGCAAGGCCAAGGCCAATTTCAAAGCTGCATCAACTGGCTGCGTGCCACCATTCCACAAAGCCCAAGTCAAGGGAATGCGGGCGGTATTGGCATAAACCAGCGGCGGCAGGTGGTCAAACACTCGCGCCAGCAATTCATCAATCTCGGCAACGGGCGCTAAACTGGCATAGAGCGTCAATGGTCGGGCACGCGGGCGCAAGCGTTCGATCCGCCGCATCAACCAACGGCAATGGCCAAAAATCGTACTACTGGCTTGATCGAAAGCTGGCAACACCACCCCATTCAGATGCGGCCAGATATTCGACCATCCACGATGGTGCGAGCGCAGCATGCGTTGATGCAAAATTGTAGGAGTAGTCAAAATCAAACGCGGTGGACTGTGAGGTGGGCGCGTACTTTGCTCAACGACCAAATGGGGAAAGCCGCCACCAAGCAGCGCATCAATATTATTCGCTGTTTGCGCCAAATCGTGCAAGCTAGCAGCATCGGGAGCCAACAGCAACAAACTACCTTGATTGGTGCTCACATGCTCGGCAGCCAACAGCAACAAACATGCTGGGCCAAGTGGGGCTGGCGCAACCAAGGCCAAGCCCAAGCCACGCCGCACGGTCGCCAACGCTTCAGCTTGCCAAGGCCAACCAGTTTCGCCGAGCAAGGCCCGCCAAGCTACCGCTAACTCCGGAGCCAAGGGCAGCGGTTGGGTGCTAGCATCGGGTAAGGCTAATTCACCACTCCTCAACAAAGGCGAGCGGCTGCTTTGGGCGAAACGTTGGGCAATTTGCTGCAACACGTCGCCAATTGGGGTTGAGGCAGACGATATACTCATAGCACCATTTTAACATGATCCTGAACAATTGAGCGAGGGGTATTTAGGCTGATTTTAGAATGGATGGGTTCTGCATTCACTCGACAAATCATCATGGTTCGCCACCCTTCCGTCCCTCCGCCGGAGGGAAACGCAGGGTGTTTTCATCCCCCTGCACCCCCTAAAGTTCAATTTGTGGTAAATAATGATTGAGTGGGATCTGAAGTCGATTTGGATGCCTTCACCCCCTAGCCCCCGCTCCCGCCCGCGAGGCGAGGGGGAACCCTCAATCATGATCGTTGGCTCTCCCCTCGCCCGCCGCAGTGGGAGAGGGGTTGGGGTGAGGGCATATCATCCCAAGCGTTTGCAAGTCTGAATTAATTCATCAATACTCGCAACTTGGGGAATTTGGTAACGAGCGCAGATAATATCGACGTTACCTTTGCGCCAAAAGCCTTCAGGACAGCAAACCACAACTTTTCCGCTCCTCGCGAATAAGCCCAGTTCGAGCAGGCTGATTGGAGCTTGAGTTTGCGGCGCAAAATAAATCACAATCAAATCGGCCAAGGCTAGGCCGTCAAGCTCCCATTCAACTTGGCCGCGAAACAGCGGATTCTCAATCGTCTGCTCCCACGAGCTATCCCAAGCATCACGGCGTGGGTTGAGCAGCAACAACTCGTCGTTGGTCAATTGACGTTCGATTTCAGCTTGCCAATCGATTGCACTGCCCATATCGATCGAGCCGGCCAAAAAAATCGTGGGCATGGTTTTGGTGGCGGGCAAAGCAGTTGGTGGTTTGAGCACAACAGCCATCTCAAGCTCCTTTGAAGGCCAGCATTTCGAGCGCTGGTTGACGGTCGCCGTTGCAGGCGATACGCCGTGGTGCAGGCAAGATCTCGATTGAAAAGCCCAAATTGCGATACAAATCTAAAATACGTTGGGTTGCTTGATTCGATGCCAGCACCGGGCCAGGGTGTTGCGCTAGCCATTCAGCCAATTGCACCTGTTCGCTCCAATTAAATCCTTGCTGGCTATAGGCGCGAAATGGCACATCGTAGGGTGGGTCGGCATAAATTAAGGCTTGAGCCGGGATTTGCATTTCAATAAAATGGCCCCGCTGAAACCGCCATTGGCGCAAGGTTTCGGCATAATGGCTAAAATCATAACAATAACGAATGCGTTTGTAGCGCCCAAATGGCACATTAAACAAGCCACGCTGATTAAAACGACACAGCCCATTATAGCCCGTGCGATTGAGATAATAAAACAACCCAGCAGCCTCAGCAGTTTGCTCAGCCCCAGCACGAATTAATTGATTGAATTGGTCACGATAACGATAATAATAAGTTTGGTCGTTATGTAATTCAAAATCGATCACCAAGCCATGCTGCAACCAGTGATAAAAATTAATCACATGTGGATTAATATCATTCAAAAGTGCCTGTTGTGGTTGCAAACCCAACGCAATCGCCAAACCACCAACAAATGGCTCAACCAAGGTATAATCTTGATAGTTCTGCCAAAAATCGCTCAGGCGGGGAATTAGCCAGCGTTTACCACCAGCCCATTTGAGCGGTGGATTGAGCAGTGGTAGAGCTTGGGTCAGCATAGGCTTCCTGTTGGTCGATAATTTGCCCAACTATACCATACTGACACAGACATGCTATTCCTGCGCGAGTGCTTCGAGTCGAAAATCGCGAAATTCGGCAGTAAAACCACTTTGGATTGGCGCGGCAGCCATCGGGCCAACTTGCACCGGCAAAGCAGGCGGAAAGTAGCCTAAACGCACCATCGTTGGGGTGGCATCAGCCTCAGTCGCATAGAGCACTTGGAGCGTATCGCCGTTGCGTGTGACTGTTAGCCAAAGTTCTTCCGGCGCTTCAGCCAACTTTACCACCGACCAATCCGAGTGTTCCAGCGTCAATACGGCACTCACATGGTAAATGCCATCGACGTATTCGATGCCACATTTGAGCCAATTATATTCATCGAGCCGCACCATCAGCCCAGCTTGATCATATTGATTCTGATAGTTGGCCTTAACTCGCACGCTACAGTTAAAGTTATTCTCGGCAACTTGATAGTAAAAATGGCCTGAATCAAAAATAAAACCATAGTGGGTTGTGCGCCAAAAATCGCTTTTCGTTTCAGCCGTAATACTCAGGACATCATCGCTGAATGACCATTGTTGCGGTTCGTTTAACCATTGCATCGGGTTTGCTCCTTCGAAAAATAAGCTGGATCTGAGCAAGTACCGCTATTATAGCGCTAGATTAATAGATCCAGAATCAAGGGCGTGATCTGGCTAATATCTTCGACTTTGGCTGCGGCTTGGGCCTTGGCTCCAACTACCAACAGCGGCACAGGATTGCGGCTATGGCTGGTGTGCTCGATCATCTCAAGGTTGCCATGATCGCTAACCAGAATCAAACTATCGCTGGGTTGCATTTGGCTGATGATCGCCCCAAGCATGGTATCGATCAATTCAAGCGTATGTTCGGGCGTTTCAACAATGCGCCGATGGCCAACGAAATCGGGCAAATAGCACTCGTAATGCACCAGATCGGCCAAACGCAGCGCTTGCCCAAGTCGCAAGCCTGCTTCGTGGGCAGTAATCGTGGGCAAGCCCGCCAATGCGCCCCATTGTTGCAAATAATAGCCCGTAATGTCCCAAGTCACTGCTTGACCAGCCAGCCATTCGGGTGTAGCAGGCAAGTTCAAATCGACGACTTGAGCGGCGAGGGCGGCGGCAGTTGCCCGTTGCTCACGCTTGGCGACTAGCTCCCAATAGCGATCACGATGGACGGTGGCGATCAGACTGGTTCGGCCAAGTTGCTGAACTTTGGCAAACAAGCTTTGTTCGGCGATCATCGGGCGTTGCGAGGGCGCAGGATAGGCTGGATAATGCCGTCCCAACAAGGCCGAAGCATTCACGCCTGTCCATAAACTGGTATGGCCCGTGCCACTTTGCGGCAAGCCCTCCACCCCCAAAGTGGCATCAATCGCCCGAAAATAGAGATTAGGCTGCTCAATCTGCAAATTACTGTGTGGTAAATCGCCCAGCAAGTTGGTGAGTGTTGGCAGATGGGCGGTCGTCCAGGGCGCGGCGGCGTGCGGCAACAAACCAACCCCATCAATAAAACAGACAATCACGCTCATAACACATCAATTCCAAAACGAGCCAAAAGATCGCGACAACGTGCGGCTGGCTGTGGGCTGAAAGGATCACGCGGGCCATGCGAATCGCCGCCAGCGCTGATCAAAAAGCCATGCAGCGCCGCCTGCTGCACGAAAAATGCCACTTGCTCAGAGCTGTGCATCGGATAATAAACCTCGATGCCATCAAGCCCAATCGCCGCCAATGCCACAAAATCAGCGGCAGTCGCTGGAATGGCATAAACACTTTTTTCACGACCAGGATGGGCTAAAATTGCCACTCCGCCAGCAGCATGAGCGACTTGCACAATCTCGTCCACGCTCAAGGGATTATAGGCCTCAGGCTGGTTGGTTAGTAAATAAGCCATGCCCGCCGATTCAGGATCAACGCCGGTTTGGCTGGGCCAGATGCCATCGCGCACCAAGCCATGAGCCACATCGGCCAAATTGGCAGGCCGATCAACGGCAATCTGGGCTAGGCTTGGGAGATCGTGGCCTGCACTGCGCGTTTGCTCCAGCAGGCGTTGAGCATCGGCATGGTTGCGCCGAACCACGGCCTCGCACAAACCCAAAATGCCAGGATCGTTAGGGTTTGCGCCGTAGACCAAGGTATGCCAAAGCTTGCCATTGAAGGCGCTATCAAATTCAACTCCGCCGATAAAATCCAAGCCTGCTGCTTGGGCAGCCTCAGCAAAGGCCGTCACTTGGCTGGTCGTGTTGTGGTCGGCGATGCCAATAACCTGAATGCCAGCCGCTTGAGCCGCTGCCATTAATTCGGTGGGTGTCCAATGCGAATGATGGGGTGTCGCAATTGTGTGACAATGTAAATCGAGCAACATTTAAGCCTCCCAACACAAAGGGCCAAGAGCACTAGCTCTTAGCCCTGCGATGGCGTTGCCAAAATGGTACCACAATTTAGGGTTGATTAACTGGGGGATTTTGATTAGTGATTGGGGAATTTTGGCTTTGGTTTTGGCTATATTTACGCCATTTGCGCCAGCCAAACCATGCGGCCAAAACCAACGGCAACCAAATTGGAAGCCAAACCGCCCAAACAACCAAGGTTTCAGCAACATCTTTGCCAATTTCCAACACA
>NZ_DOPT01000063.1:46570-97939 GCF_003512625.1 Herpetosiphon sp.
TTGCCAATTTCCAACACATCGTCCCAAGCACCAGTTGCGGCGGCGAGCGGTGTCCAGCCTGGACGTTCGGCTTTAGCTAAGGCATTGCGAATATTTTGACCAATATCAATTTTGGTAAACATGCTGTAATCAGCGGTTTTGGGCCGAATCAACAAGGTAATCATGCTCATCGAAGCGCTATCGCTTAGATATTTTTGGCGGCCTTTAATCATTTCGATTTGGCTTTCGTATTGCGCCAAAGTTTCATTGATTTTAATCGTGTCGGCGATGGTTTCGGCTTTGGCCAGCAATTCACGAATGCGTGCAGCAGTGGCTTCTAAGTTGGTTAATCGTGATTGATTATCGACAAATTCTTCGGTAACATCTTGGCCAGAAACTTCACGGCGCACAACTTCGAGTTTATTTTCTTCAAAGGCATTCAAGGCTTTTTCAAATTGATCAGCCGGAACCCGAAAGGCCAGCGAAATATAGGCTTGATCTTCGTCATTGCTGCTAGCATCGTCAGTCAAAACAATGTAGCCACCCAAGCGTAGCACCATATTTTCAATTTGGGTACTGGCCAAACGCATTTGCTTATAATCAATTAAGGCTTCAACATCAGCATTTTTAATTACCAAACGATCAGTAGCTTGGTTGGGGGCGGCACTTGGTTCTTGTGAATTTTCAGCATCGGCAGGAGCAGCCCCGCCAAGTGCCGGCGCAGCAGCAACATCGGATTCATCCATTAAACCATCGGTAGTTACTTGACGCTCCATCTCAGCGGCTGGCGCAGATTCCGGCATTGCAGCTTGATCCAAAGCATCGGAAACAGTTTGGAATTTATCGCTTGCTGAATTACCCGAACCATTTAACAACGTTGTCACGATAAAAAAGAACACCAAGACAGCAGCGCCAATCGCCAATAAACGTTTGCGTGAGCGAATTTGGGTTAACATACCAATTTCCTTTCGCGGGATGGGTCAAATTTTGGATTGTCGCGACGTTTCTAGAGCATCAACGTTACGAATGTTCAATTTGTTCCCGACTAAATAGCTATTTAGCCATCCGCTCAAAAATTGATACTAGATCCCTTGACGTTTGCGCAATGTGGGGCGGCGACGCAATTGAGTTCGGCGCACGATTGGAGCTTTAGCCTGAACGGCTAGCGACTCCGCCGCAGGTTGGGCTTCACGAATCCGTTTGATCCAAAATTCTTCAACCAATGCTTGGCCAACCACCGCCAATGGAATCGCAATCACCCCGCCGATAATCCCCAAAAGCTCGATCCCGCTAAACAAGGCCAAAATCGTGATCACTGGATGGGTTTCGACTGCGTGGCCCATGACTTTTGGCGCAATGATATGCACTTCAATATTGCCAACAATCAAATGCAACACCAGCACCCAAACCGCCAACATCGGCTGCACCGTGAAGGCCACGAGCATGGTCAGAATGGTGGCCACGAAACCGCCAACATAGGGAATTAGCTCAAGCATGCCGCCAATTACGCCTAAGGCGACCGGATAGGGTACGCCCAACATCCACAAGCCCATACCAAAACAAACGGCATAGAAGGTGGCAACTGTCAGTTGCGCCCAAACCCAACGCCCAAGGCGGCGGCCAATCACATTGGTCACATTGATTAAGCGTTCTTGAAAGCGATTGGGAATCATCAATTTGATAAAATTGCTGGCAACATTGGCGCGGCTAACCAGGAAAAAAGCTAAAACCAACACCACAATAAAATTAATAATCACACCCATCAAGGTGCGCCCAAAAGTGAAGGCTGCGCCACTAAACCCACCAACGACTGTACCCGCGTAATGTGCCGCCTGACCAGCCAAATCGCCAGTGGGCAAGGGTACACGCAAGGTTGGAAACTGTTGGGCCAGCCAAGCGCTAGCTTGTTGGGTTGGTTGGCGCACCAAATTAGGGAATTGCTCAGCCAGAAGTCGCACCTGTTGACTAACCATTGGCACTAGCACAAAGCCCAAACTAATAAACATCGCAATAATGATTGTATAAATCACCAAAATTGTGATGGGGCGGGCGATGCGCAATTGTTCAAAGCGTTGCACCACCCCCGAAATTGCCACTGCTAGCAGCACCGCCACAAAAAACAGCACCAACACATGATTCAGCAGAATCGTAATCCAGACCCCTGAAAAAATCAGCAGTGTCCAGCCGACGGTGCGGGCACTCACTCGCACGGTTAATTCTTTGGGCATATGCGCTACCTTCCATCGACCCGAAACACTTAGCCTAGCCGTGGGTTTAGCCGCAGTTCAGGGCGATTATGTTGACATTGACCACACAGGCCAAAGGCTTCGAGGGCATGACCTTGAATCACAAAGCCAGTCGATTTCCCAAGCTGATTCAAAATGCCATCGAGATCGCAGGTATTAAAAGCAACCGCAGTGCCACAACGGGTACAAACTAATTGATGTTGATGGGGGTGGGCTGGCAAATAGGCATGATCACCTTCATCGTGGTGAATCCGAGCCAACCAATGGCTAGCCGCCAGCATATCCAAGGTGCGATAAATCGTGGCGCGACCAACATCGGGCAATTCGACCACAAGTTGTTCAGCGGTAAATGCTTCGCGGCGGCTGGCAATCGTGCGAACAATCAAGCGCCGTGGGCCAGTCATGCGACAACCTTGCTCGTTCAGCGAGCGTAAAACATCATTTTCCCAAGCCATACAAAAATTTCCTTACTAGGTTATGAGAGATCATAGGGTGCAGGCGTTTCGCGAGCAAGCACATAATGCATTCCACCAACATGGCGAACCATGCCTTTGAGTTCCATCAAGCCCAAGGTTGCCGCCAGATCATGGGCCGCTAGCCCACACGAGCGCCCTAATTCGTCGATGTGGGTGGGCTGACCACTCAAATGGGGCAAGAGCAAGGCCTCAGCGGGTGTTTCGGGCACAATCGTACTGACCGTTTGTTGGGCTTGCGCTTGATGCAGATTCAGCTGCTCCAGCAATTGCTCGACTGAACGCAAGGGTGTTGCACCATCGACGATTAATTGATTTGGTCCATCGCTGCTATGACTGAGAATTGAGCCAGGCACGGCAAACACATCACGACCTTGTTCGAGCGCAAAGCGGGCAGTAATTAATGCGCCGCTACGTTCGCCTGCTTCAACTACAATTGTTGCCAAACTTAGCCCGCTAATCAAGCGATTACGCGCGGGGAAGTTGCCACTCAATGGCTCGGTCGTCGGGGCATACTCCGAAAGCAAGGCTCCCTGTTGGCTCACATCAGCCGCTAATTGGCGATGTTGGGAAGGGTAAATCTGTTGCAGCCCGCTGCCAAGCACCGCCAAGGTGCGCCCATTATTATCTAAGGCGGTGCGATGGGCGATTGCATCGATGCCCAAGGCCAAACCAGAAACCACCGTCAACCCTGCGCGGGCTAACTCGCCAGCAAACTTATAGGTGACCTCACGACCATAGGGGGTAGGGTTGCGCGTACCGACAATTGCTACCGCCCAACGATCAGTTTCAATCAGTGAACCACGCAAATACAGCAACGGCGGCACAGGATCAATTGTGTGCAGCATGGCTGGAAAGTCCGAATCAGTTTGCAGCACAACCTTGATGTTTTGTTCAGCAATTGTGCGCAGCTCGGCCTCAAGGTCTAAATGTTGTTGCGCATGCTGCAAGGCTTGAATGCTGCGACGATCCAAACCCGCCGCCCGCCAATCGTCGAGCGTAGCCGACCAAGCTGCCGCCGCCGAGCCACAATGCTTAATCAGGGCTTGGAGGCGCTGTGGTCCTATACCAGGAGTGAGATTAAAGGCAATGTAGGCATGACGTTCATCCATTGCAGACTCCCACACATGTGTAACGCTTTAATTATACATCAGTCAAGTAGGTAGCAAAAGCAAATAGGAATTGCGGGCGGTATCAAAAGCTATGTGCTTCACGGTATAATGAAGCTATTATGGCTTTTTTCCACACTGGCCGAGTTTATGAATAGTTTTAGCGCTACGTCCTTCCAACCAGCCATGGAGCAACCAACGCTCGCTGAATTAACCCAAACTATCGCTCGTTTAGAGGCTGAGCTGGCTGCTACCAAGCAGGCCTTGCTCGCCAGCGAACAGCGCAATCTGCAATTTTTTCAACAAACTCAAGCGATTGAGTTAATTGTTGAGCCTGATACTTGGCGAGTTTTGGCGGCCAATGCTGCTGCTTGCCGTTTTTATGGCTATAGCCAAGCCGAGTTTAGTAATCTCAACGTTCGCGATTTAAATGTATTGACCAGTAAAGAACATCGGGTGGCCATTCGCAACGGTGAGCTTGGTGGTAGCAATCGCTATGAGTTTCGCCATCGCTTACGTTCAGGAATGGTCTGCGATGTTGAAGTTTATATCACTCCCTTTGAATATCAACAGCAACCAGCCTTATTTTGTTTAATTCACGACGTAACTGCCCATAAACAGACGATTCGCCAAATGCAACGCCAAAATGCCTATCTTGGCTCGCTGCACGATGTGACCTTGGCCTTGATCGATCAGGCCGCCCTGCCCGATTTGCTCGAAATTATTCTGTGGAAGGCAACCGATTTGGTCGGCAGCGAATATGGTGTGATGTATATTCGCAGCGCCGATGGTCAAGCCATGGAATCTGTCGTGAGTCGCGGGGCGATCAACGTAATCCAGCACATCGAATTAGGCCAAGGTGCAGTTGGCACGGTCGGCCTTAGCGGTCAGCCATTAATTATTGATGATTACTCCGCCTGGAGTGAGCGTTTATTTACGCCGCAAGATGGTTTTGGTAATGGCCTGTTGGTATTACCATTATTCCGTGAACAAACAGTCGCTGGCGCACTAGCGATTATCTACGAGCCAAGTCAGATTCAAATTAGCATTACGATGCTTGAAATGGTGCAACAATTTGCCCGCTTTGCCTCGCTTGCACTGGAGAAGCATATGCTCTACACCGCAGCCCAAACTGAACTGGCCGAACGTCGGCGGGTCGAACAGCAGTTGCGTTCGCTGAATGAGCGGTTTGAATTGGCCCAAACGGTGCTGAATGGCGGCATCTACGATTGGGATATGATTCAGCAGACCACAGTGGTGAATCGGAGCTTTACAACGGTGTTTGGCTATACCAGTGAAGAGGTTGCCAGCAGCCCAACCTGGTGGGAAGAACATCTGCACCCCGATGATCGTGAGTTGTTCATCCAACGAACTGCCGATATTTTCGCTGGCCATAGCGATGTTTTTTCGGCTGAATATCGCTTTCTCGATCAACATCAACATTATCGCTTTGTGCAGGATCGCGGCCATGTGCTGCGTGATCCCGATGGCCAAGCTTTGCGTATGGTTGGCACACTGATCGATATCTCCGAGGAATATCGCCATATTGTTGAGATGCTGCCCTTGCCGCTGTTTGTAGTGCAGGATGATCGAATTGTCTATGCCAATCAGGCTGGACTGGCGTTGACCCAAACCACCAGCAGCGAATTGCTTAGCCAGTCGGTGCTTAGTGGCTTACGGCCACAAGATCCTGATGATTTTTATGTGCTGATTCGCCATGCCAGCACCATGCCCACCAGTTTTATTGAAACAACCTTTTTGCGCCGTGATGGCACGCCAATTTATGGCGAATGTTCAACCTCAGCAATTTTATTTGAGCATCGAAATTCAGTCCAAGTGATTATTCGCGATATTAGCGAACGCAAGCAGGCCGAGCAAAAACGCCTAGAAATTGAACAACACTTTTCAGAAACCCAAAAATTAGAAAGCCTTGGCGTGTTTGCTGGCGGGATTGCCCACGATTTCAATAATGTGTTCATGTCAATTCTTGGTAATACCCATTTAGCTATGCTCGAACTGCCTGAGCAAGCCAACCTGCGTCCGCTTTTAGCCGAAATCGAACAATCGGCCAAACGGGCAGCGCAAATCACCAAGCAAATGGTTGCCTACACCGGCCAAAATCTTGATGTGCGGCGCAGCCTGATGATCAACGAATTAGTTCAGACCTCAATTCGTTTGCTGCCCTCAAGCCTAACCCAGCAACGTCATATTCAGAGCAACTTAGCTGATAACTTGCCGCTGATCGAGGGTGATCAACAACATCTGCGCCAAGCGATCAGCAATGTACTGATCAATGCGCTTGAAGCGTCGAGCAGCGGAACGCTTACAGTTACCACCAGCTTGCGCGATTTGCAAGGAGCACCCGAGGGCCACACCTATACGACAGGCACATTTTTGCCCGCCCAATATATCGCGATTGAAATTAGCGATCAAGGCTTAGGCATGGATCATGCGACGATCTCGCGCATGTTCGACCCATTTTTTACCACCAAATTTACTGGACGCGGGTTGGGTTTAGCGGTTACTTTAGGGATTGTGCGCGGCCATCGCGGTGGCATTGCGGTCAAGAGTCGCCCTCAACAGGGCACGACAATAGGAATTTATCTGCCAATTATGACAGCAGTACAAACTGAACTAGCCAGCGAACAACCAGCCTTAGTCGATTCTGGCCCAGGCAAAATTTTGGTGATCGACGACGAGCCTGATGTACGAATCGTGATTGATCGGATTTTGCGTCGTTTGGGCTACGAAACCTTACTAGCCGAGGGTGGTAATCGGGGCATTAGCCTCTTCCGCGACCATCATCAAGAAATTGCGGGCGTTTTTCTCGACCTAACCATGCCCGATCTCGATGGTCAAAGCACGCTCGAAGTGCTCAAACAGATTCAGCCTGAGATTCGCGTGGTGATTATGAGCGGCTATAATGAACAACAAGTGAGCCAACAATTTGGTACTACTGGTACAACCCAATTTCTGGCAAAACCATTTATGATTGAGGAGATCCGCGATAAGCTCACGGCATTACGGCTCTAGCCATGCCGCGTTGGCAATTTTTTGAAAGGGGCAGTTATGTCTCGGCGTTCTCCCAAACCATCACCATGGCCACGGCGGTTTATGTACATTACAGGCATTGTGATGGTGATTTTCTTTGCGGTAGCATTGACGGGCTTATACAGTGGTAATTTTGCCTTAGCCTTCCCGATGTTTGTTGGTTTGACTGCGTTGATGTTGTTTATGATTATTTTGCTCTTTTTACACAACCGCCTCAATCGTTAGCCAAGCCTAAATCCCCTCAACCTTACTCCTTCCATGAATGATTGCTTGCGTTCCCTCACCCCAACCCCTCTCCCACTGCGGCGGGAGAGGGGCATTCCAATCTGATGAGATGGTTTCCCTCGCCTGCTGGGCGGGAGAGGGGCTAGGGGTGAGGGCATGAAAATCGGCTACAAATCCTCCCCAGTCATTGTTCAAAACCTACCTTATAAATTTGGAATTTGCCAATCGATTTGGCTTTGACCATGAGCCTCAAGGGCTGCGTTGATTTTAGAGAATGGGCGGCTGCCAAAAAAACCATTATCGGCCGAAAGTGGCGAGGGATGCGCCGATTGAATAATCGTATGGCGGCTGTTGTCGATTAAGCTAGCCTTCTTTTGGGCATATGCTCCCCACAATACAAACACTACATGCTCTGGTTTGGCATTGACCTGGCGAATCACGGCATCGGTGAATTTCTCCCAGCCGCGATTTTTATGTGAATTGGCGGTATGCGCCCGTACCGTCATCACCGCATTGATCATTAACATACCTTGTTTGGCCCACGGTAGCAGGTAGCCATTATTAGGCACAACACAACCAAGATCAGTTTTGAGTTCCTTGAACATATTTTTGAGCGATGGCGGCGCTTTGATCCCAGGCAGCACCGAGAAACATAAGCCATGCGCTTGGCCTGGGCCATGGTAAGGATCTTGCCCCAACAACAGCACTTTGGTTTGCTCAGGCGAGGTTAATTCTAAAGCTGAAAAAACTTGATCTTCTGGCGGGAACACCTGTTGTTCAGCCCGTTCGGCGGCGACAAATGCTTCGAGATCGTTCCAATAGGGCTTGCTGGTTTCGTCGGCGAGCACTGGTTGCCACAAAGCAGGAATCGTTAATGCCATCGTTGTTGTCCTCATATTCACACAAAGTTGGCTCTTGCATCTGCACAAGTTGCCCATATCATACAGCTTAAGAATCACCCAAGCCTGTGTCAATGGTTGTCACAAGCTTGGAGTAGCTGAAGTTGGCTTTGAGTAAGGAGTATCAGTGTGCTGAATCGGTTTCGAACACCTCGCATGTTCTCGTTCGTAACATTGCTCTCGCTATTTAGCCTTGTCGTTGGTCTAAACTTAGCCCAAGCAGCCCCGCGCACCACTCAAGGCGGTGGTGGCTTTACCCCAGGCAATTTGGTGGTAGTACGGGTTGGTAATGGCAGTGGCACGCTTTCAAATGCTGCAACTCCAGTTTTTCTCGATGAGTACACCCCCAACGGCGATTTTGTGCAAGCTGTTGCTATGCCAACTGCCTTGAATGGCAATAATCGCCGCCTTACCATGTCGGGTTCGGCAACCTCGGAGGGTGCACTCAGCCTTTCAGGCGATGGTCAGTGGTTATTGCTAGCAGGCTACGATGCTGATGTTGGTACGACGAGTGTTGCATCAAGCAATAGTGCCACGGTCAATCGGGTGGTTGCCAAAGTCAGCCTCAGTAGCCTAATTGATACAACCAACGTGATTACTGATGCCTATAGCGCTAACAATATTCGTGGCGCAACAGGTAACGGCGACAACCTTTGGGCAACCGGAACTGGTAATCCGGGCGGAGTACGTTTTCTGAATGGGATGGGCACAACCACAACCTTGATCACCCCAACCAACACCCGCGTTGTACATACCTATGGTGGTAATCTCTACTTCTCGTCATCATCAGCTACATCGCGTGGTATTTTCCAAATTGGCAATGGCCTGCCAACCAGCGCAGGCCAAACGATTACGCCAATCGCTAGCGCAACCTCGCCCTATGGCTTTGTCTTTTTAGATCGTGAGCCAAGTGTGGCAGGCGTTGACACGTTGTATGTGGTTGATGATACATCAACAAACTTGCGTAAATTCTCCTTCGATGGCACAACCTGGACATTGCAAGGTGTTTGGGCTGAGCCAAGCACTGGGTTTCATATTGCAGCCCAAGATAATGGAGCCAACGGCGTTGATTTATACCTGACTCGCGGAACCAATAGCCTGAGCAAATTGACCGATACCGCAGCTTATAACCAACCAATTAATGCTGCGGCCCTAAATCCCATCGTTCCGGTTGGGGCCAACACAGCGTTTCGTGGAATTATCGTTGTGCCCAGCCCAGTTCAAGCTACGCCAACTCCCACTGAAACTGCGACAGTAACGCCGAGCGAAACCCCATCGCCAACCGCCGTGCCAAGCTGTTTGCGCTTTATGGTTAGTTTGGAAGGCTCGCAAGAAGTACCACCAAGTGGCAGCAATGCAACTGGCGGTGGCACAGTCGATGTTGATACCGTCAACAATATTTTGAGCTATAACCTCAGCTACCAAGGCTTGAGCGGCACCGAAACGGCTGCGCATATTCACGGTTTTGCTCCACGCGGAGCCAATGCTGGCGTTTTAGTTGGCTTGAGCACTGGTTCGCCCAAAGTTGGCATCTTCAACTACAGCGAAGCCCAAGAAGCCAATATTTTGGCCGGCCAAGCCTACGTCAATATTCATACCGATAGTTTCCCTGGTGGCGAAATTCGCGGTCAAATCGATGGTGCAACGATTAATTGTCCACCGCCAACCGCTACGCCAACCGAAACGACTACTCCAACTGCCACTGAAACCCCATCTGCTACGCCAATTCCAAGCTGTTTGCGCTTTATGGTTAGTTTGGAAGGTTCGCAGGAAGTGCCGCCAAGCGGCAGCACTGCAACTGGCGGCGGCACAGTCGATGTTGATACCGTCAACAATATTTTGAGCTATAACCTCAGCTACCAGGGCTTGAGCGGCACCGAAACGGCTGCGCATATTCACGGTTTTGCCCCACGTGGAGCCAATGCTGGAGTCTTAATTGGCTTGAGCACTGGTTCGCCCAAAGTTGGCACCTTCAACTACGCTGAGAATCAAGAAGCCAATATTTTGGCCGGCCAAACCTACGTTAATATTCATACCGATAGTTTCCCTGGTGGCGAAATTCGCGGCCAAATCGATGGTGCGACGATTAATTGTCCACCGCCAACCGCAACCCCGACCGAAACTGTTACGCCAAGCGCTACGGCAACTGCGACCGCAACCGCAACAGGCACGGCCACACCAAGCCTAACCCCAATCGTTACACCACCACCAAGCTGTATCACCATGACGGTAAGTGGCAGTGGTTCGCAAGAAGTACCACCGAATAACAGCAATGGCATGGTGATGGGCATGATTGAAATTAATACGGTTGCCAACACGATCAACTACAATCTCAGCTACCACGATTTGAGCAGCGCCGAAACTGCCGCGCATATTCATGGTTTTGCGCCGCGTGGCTCGAATGCTGGCGTATTATTCAACTTGCCGCTTGGTGCTAGCAAAGTTGGCTCGGTCAGCTACGCCGAAAATCAAGAAGCCAATATTTTGGCCGGCCAGACCTACATTAATATTCATAGCAGCAATTTCCCGGGTGGCGAGCTTCGCGCCCAGCTTGATGGTGCAACCGCCTTATGTGCCACCCCAACACCTACGGCGACAGGGACTGCTACGAACACGCCAACCAACACAGCGACGGCGACAGTGACCAATACCCCAACTAATACCGCCACTGCTGTGCCGCCAACCTTTAGAATCTACCTGCCATTGACCATGAAATAAACCAAAAAGCCGCTGGATCAAGCTTGATCCAGCGGCTTTGAATTTAATCGGGTTAATGCCAGAAATTAATTCCCAAGAAGCCGAGCAGACCTCCAACCAACAACGTGCTAGTCAGGGTTACGCCCAAAAGCATAAATAACACTAGAGCTGCCAGCAAATAACCTGCACTGAAAAAGAAGATTCCTTCCCAACCAACATCGTGAGGAGGCAAATCGAAGAGTTTTGAGGGTTCGGGTGATTGTTGCATGAATTAGGCTACCTCGGGGTGGTCACGCTGATTTCGGCAGGGCGGAGGGCCGGGACTCCCACCGCCGCACGCCAGTCACGGACACACCAGACCACTTCTGGTCTATGAATTCGATTATAGGGTGGTTTAAAACAATTAACTATGGTCAGATTGCCATAAGCTCATGGCCCAATTGTTGTGGAAAGTATACAAGATTGTGCAATTTGCCAAGCAACTTACCAAACTTCGCCTTCGCGCCATTCGGCTGAAATTGGCGCATCCAGATCGATCAGACCGGTTTTGGGCAAACGCAGAACCATTACTTCTTCATCAGGAGTTGGCTCAATGCCTTGCTCGGTGCGAATCGACAACCGCCCGCGCCAGAGTTCCCAACCAAGCCGCTGATAAAACGCTGCATCCGATGGACTAAGCGCGGCTAGCTCAAAATCGTTGATAGCATTGGCTAAATGACGCAAGACGTGGCTGGCATAGCCCTTTTTTTGATGATCGGGATGGGTGGCGACCGCTTCGATATAAGCAGTCCGGCGGGGAGCTTCGTCGCCAATTTGCAACCAGCGCTCAACCCACATCGCATGGCTGACCAACTCTGAGCCAAGCCAGCCCAGTACATGCACCGGATTTTCATAAATCAGGTAAGGCGCAAAATCTTCTTCGTAGGCTAAACTACATAGTTCTAAAATCGCCCGTGCTTGATCAGTGGTTAAATCGGCACTTTTGCAAATTTGCAGAGTTAATTCGCCAGCCATTGCAGCATCCTTCCAAATCAAAAAAAGCTTAGGGAAGCCTAGCATAGCCTGAGCAAATTGGCATGCAACTCAAGGCCGATCGGGGTAGTGCAAATCGCATGCTGCTGGCGCGAAAGCATTACCGCCTAAGCTAGCGTTGTGTAGTATACTAAGCCACAACGCTATTCTATTCTTCTCTAGCTGGTGTGCTGCTATGACGAACGCTGCGTACACACGCCTAAAACCGCAGATCATCACCGGTCGCCGGATTCTGCTGACGGCTTTTGTTACCCCGAATGACGATTATTTTGAGCCGCCCGACGGATGGATCGACCCGATTGAAGTTGCGCTCTATGGCAATAGTTTTGGCTGTAATTTGGCAACGCCCAATGGCAACAAACGCTATATCGATTCCTACAACCGCGATGAGGTGTTGTGGACGACCAATAGTTTGATGCAAAATTGCCAGTTGCGGCCAGATTGGGGCTACTCCAATAATTCAACTCTTGATCTGAGCCGCTTGGCTCGGTTCGTTGGGCGGTTTACCAAGGCATGTGTGGCAATCTATCGCCATAATCATCCTCCAGTTACGGTTGGGATGGCAATTATTCCTGCTCAAGGGCTACAATTGCTCGATAGTCAGACCAATTCGCCATTTGGGCCGTTGGTAACCCAAGCGCGGGTGGTGGCGCAAACGGCGCTTGAGGCAGGAGCCGACGAACGTTTGCTGCAAACGATTCGCGATGGTTTATTATCTAGTGCAGGCAGCTAAAATGGTAGCTCAGTTAGCGCTCGCAGACACAACGAGGTGATTGATGGGCAGTCAAATTACAACTGATGCTGGCATTCCAGTTGAGCCAATTTATCGTGATAACGACCGCCAGCCCGAACCTGATGCTGGCCAGTTTCCCTATACACGCGGCATTTACCCCACGATGTATCGAGGCCGTTTGTGGACGATGCGTCAATATGCTGGCTTTGCTTCAGCCCACGAAACCAACGAACGCTTCCGCTATTTGCTCAACCAAGGTCAAATGGGGCTTTCCGTCGCTTTCGATCTACCAACCCAGCTTGGCCTCGACTCGGATGATCCACGAGCTGAGGGCGAGGTTGGCAAGGTCGGGGTGGCAATCGATTCAATCGACGATATGGCAACCTTATTCGCGGGCATTCCGCTGGATAAAGTTAGTACCTCGATGACGATTAATGCGCCCGCCAGTGTGCTGTTGCTGTTATACGAGTTGGTTGGCGCTCAACAAGGCGCGGCCTCGAAAACGCTCACGGGCACAATTCAAAATGATATTCTCAAGGAATACGCTGCTCGTGGCACCTATATCTTTCCGCCACGGCCTTCGATGCGGCTGATTACCGATACCTTTGCTTATTGCGCCGAGCGGATTCCACGCTGGAACACGATTAGCATCAGCGGCTATCATATTCGCGAGGCTGGGGCAACGGCGGTGCAAGAATTGGCCTTTACCTTGGCCAACGGCATTGCCTACGTTCAGGGCGCAATTGATGCTGGCTTGCATGTCGATGAATTTGGCCCACGCTTATCGTTCTTCTTCAATGCCCACAACAATTTCTTCGAAGAAATCGCCAAATTCCGCGCTGCTCGCCGCATGTGGGCCACAATTATGCGTGAGCGTTTTGGTGCAACCGATGAACGCGCCTTGACCTTGCGCTTCCACACCCAAACTGGCGGCTCGACCTTAACCTCACAGCAACCACTCAATAACGTGGTGCGGGTAACCTTGCAAGCGTTGGCGGCGGTGATGGGCGGCACGCAATCGCTGCACACCAACGGCTTTGATGAAGCGCTTTCGTTGCCCACCACCGAAGCTGCAACCCTCGCCTTGCGCACCCAACAGGTCATCGCCTATGAAAGTGGCGTGACAGCTAGCGCCGATCCCTTGGGTGGTTCGTATTTGGTCGAAAGCATGACCGACGAGATCGAGCAACGCGCCTTGGAATTAATTCGGCATATCGATGATTTGGGCGGCGCAGTACGGGCTGTCGAAGATGGTTTCGTGCAAGCTCAAATTATGGACACCGCCTACGATTATCAAAATCGGGTTGAAAGTGGCGAGCAACTGGTGATTGGGGTCAACAAATTTGTAACCGATGATGCCCCAGTGCCAATCTTCAAGCCTAACGAAGCGGTAGCCGCCGAACAATGTGCCAAATTGGCCAAACTGCGGGCCGAGCGCGATCAAGCGGCGGTTGATGCGGCTTTGGCCGATTTGCAACGCGCCGCCGAGGGCAGTGCCAATGTGCTGTATCCAATGCGCGAAGCCTTGAGCCAACGGGCAACGGTGGGCGAGGTTTGTGGGGTATTGCGCCGAATTTGGGGAGAATATCGACCTGATGTGGCGATCTAAGGGTGTTATTTTAGCAAGTGTGGTGCTGATCGTGCTGATCATCACCACACTTGCCCCAAATTTATTTGAGCAGATCGATGGCAACGTTGGCAGTTATCTGATGGTTGGGGTTGCGCTAGCGGCGGTTGCTGCTTGGTGGTGGCGACGCAAACAAGCCTAGTTTGTCGGCTTGCCAGTTGTAATTAAACTCAGCAAATCTGCACCCCACTGGGCTAATTTTTGGCTGCCAATGCCTTTGATTGTGCTTAATTCTTGGGTATTGGTTGGTTGATAGGCCGCCAAATCAAATAACACGCTATCTGGAATAATCATATAGTGCGGTAGATTGAGTTTGCGGGCCTGCTCGGAGCGCCAGCTTTTGAGCAAGAGCAACAATTCGCCATCAGCCTGAAGCTGCTCATCTTTGGCCGAATCACGTTTGCCCTGAATGTTGAGCACTGGCAAGCTCTGAGGATCATTCAAAACCGCACGGCCTGCACTATTCAAGGCCAACAACGGATATAAGCCCTGCTGCTGGCGATCCAACAACTGAGCCTCAACCAACGCCTCAACCACCACCTCAATTTGCTCCATCGTGGCATGGGCTAAAACGCCATGATCCGGCGAACGTTTGGCATCGCTGACCCCTTTGAGCAAGCGCACCAAGCCAGTTCGCCCCAAGGGATAGGGCAAACGAGTCAGCGTCGCTAACACTTGCAACGCGATATCACGTTGTTGATTGCCTGTGCGTTTGGGCGCTGCCACGACTGCCACCAAGGTTGCGCCTTGATAAGCCAACGTCCCTGCATCGACCAACACATCAATCTCGGCGCGAATCGAGTCAAACGAGCGTTCGGCGAGTGCCCCAAACAACGGATGCGAACTATAACCGCGTGAGCCAGCCAAAATATGCGCCAAATCGCGACTGGTTAATTGTTGGGGATGTTCGCGCACCGCCTCAACCATAATTCGTTGATGGTCGCTGATCGCCCCGCCATTGCCCCAATTGGAGCCAACCAGCGGCATGGTTTGGGGCTGCAAAACATTTGGTGGTCGGCTGATGGTGATGCGGCCTGATTGGCAAATATCACAGGCATTGCCACAAGCAGGCAGACGTTGACCAAACTGCGCCGCCAAAATTCGATGGCGGCAATGGCTGGCCTCAACATATTGGGTTAATGAATCGAGTTGGCGTTCTTGGGTGCTGCGCCATTGCTTCAAAACTTGATACATGCGTTCGCGCGTATCTTTGGGTGAGGGCAAAACTTCGAGCAAGACTTCCCGCGCCACGCCTTCGTAGCCCAGCAAGCCTTGTTCTTGCCAAGCGAGCAAGGTTGGCTCAAGCTGGCTAGGGGCAATCCGCAGTGCAGCGGCTAAATCGAGGCTGCTCACATCTTGCCACCAACGCCCCAAGCTAAACCACTCGCAAAGTTGGTTGATTTCGGGTGTAGCTGGAGCTTCGCCACGACGTAATTTGCAAACTCGCGGCAGATCGAAATGGCGACGCACCAGCCCAACATGCTCCAAAATACCCAAGCCCACGCGCAAACGGGTTTCATCAAAGCCCGAAAGCTCCATCAGCTGAGCTTGATTGATTGTGCCTTGGCCTTTGCCGATTTGCCCCAAAACTGCCTTGTAGAGTTCGCGTAATTCTTCGACTCCGAAATGGCTGCTTTCGAGCCATTCCTTGAGTTGGCGTTTATCGAAAAAGTTGTAGAGCATAATGCAGCGCGAAATTTGGCCATCGCGGCCTGCTCGTCCGGCCTCTTGGGCATAATCTTCTAGCGATTTGGGCAAATTGGCGTGAATCACCGCCCGCACATCACGCTTATCAACACCCATGCCAAAAGCGATGGTCGCGACAATCACGCGAGTTTCGCCACGCATAAAGCGATCTTGAATGGCATCACGGTCGGGGCAGCCAGCATGATAGGCTTCGGCCACAACGCCAGTTTTGCGCAGCTGCTCGGCCAATTCTTCACAACTATTGCGCGAACGGGCATAGACAATAATTGCCCCATCAATTTGGCTGCACAAACTAAGAATCGCCGCTTGTTTTTTCTCTTTATTCGAGGCTTTGATCAACTCGAAATGTAAATTTGGCCGAAATACGTTGGTTCGCACAGTTTCTAAATCGCCAAGTTGCTCGCAGATAGCTTTTTCGGTGGCTGGGCTAGCAGTTGCCGTCAAGCCCAACACCAACGGATTGCCAAGCTCGCGCAGCGCTTCGCGAATAAACAGATAATCGGGGCGAAACGAGAAACCCCACAACGAAACACAATGGGCTTCATCGACCACAAACAACGAAATGCCAACTTGTTGCAAGGCATAAAGAAATTGGCGTTGGCGCAAACGTTCGGGCGCAACATACACCAATTTATAGCGACCCTCGCTCAAACCGCGCAAGCGTGTGCGAACTTCATCGAAGGGAATTGCGCTGTTGATAAAGGTTGCTCGTTCGCGCACCGCCTCAGGCAAGCCATCAAGCTGATCTTTCATCAAGGCAATCAGCGGCGAGATCACGATCGTGGCGTGAGGCAGCAGCAATGCAGGCAATTGGTAGCACAACGATTTACCAGCGCCAGTCGGCATCAAAGCCAGAGTTGATCGGCCAGCCATTACCCGTTCGATTACTTGTTGCTGACCACTACGAAAGCCAGGCAAGCCAAAATGCTCGCGTAAGGCTTCGGTCAACTCATTGGCTAAGGCCGTCGGCTGGGCTTCAGCTTCATCGAAGGTAAACAGCGGCGTTTCAGGATCAACCAATGTCATAAGCGCCTCAAAAGTAGCAAATCCGTTTCTAAGCATATCACATGATTGAATTGTAGATGGCAGTGGGGTGGGAAAATGATGGTGGTTGTTAACCTCATAAATCAATCTAGCTATTGGCTATTGATATGGCAATCAAGCCTGATCATTGGGTTCTTTGGAGTTTCATGAGTTTCGGCTTTATGCTGACCTTGCCTTTTGATTTTTGGCTTTCAAGAAAGTGCTACAATGCACGCCAATTGATTGTTTGCTAGCACGGGATGGAATCTAGGCCATGACACAAAGCGAACACGAAGCGATTATTGCGCAGAGTGATACATTTTTGTTGCCGCTTTACAAACGAGCCAAACTCGCTTTAGTTGGTGGCGAAGGCGCATGGTTACATGCTGCCGATGGACGACGTTTGTTGGATGCAACCGCAGGGATTGCGGTCAATGCCTTGGGTTATGGCGATGCTGAAGTGGTGGCTGCAATTCAACAAGCAGCAACAGGCTTGCTGCATACTTCAAATTTGTATTACACTGCGTCGGTCGCCGAATTGGCCCAACGTTTGGTTGATTTAACCCCATGGGCTAGTAAGGCCTTTTTCTGCAATTCGGGTACCGAGGCGATTGAAGCTAGCCTGAAATTTGCCCGCCGCTATACCTACAACCAACGCCCTGAGCAACAAACGGGCTTTGTGGCCTTTAACGATGCATTCCATGGTCGTTCGATGGGCGCGTTATCAGTTACCTCACGCGAGGCCTACCGTACTCCTTTTAATCCATTAATCCCAGGCGTGCGCTTTATCAATCTTGAATGCGATCAAGCGACGCTCGAAGCGACAATCGATGCGAGTGTTGCTGCCGTGATTGTTGAGCCAATTCAAGGTGAGGGCGGAATTCGGCCAATTAGCCCTGAATTTGCCCAGGCCTTGCGCCGCCGTTGCGATCAAGTCGATGCCTTATTGATTTTCGATGAAATTCAATGTGGCATGGGCCGAACTGGCGATGTTTGGGCACACCAAGCTTTGGGGGTCAATCCTGATATTATGGCGCTTGCCAAGCCGCTTGGTGGTGGTTTGCCGATTGGCGCAGTCTTGGTTAACGAACGGGCAGCCAAAGCGTTGAATTATGGTGATCATGGCACAACCTTTGGTGGCAACCCCTTTATTTGTAGCGTTGCCAACGTTGTTTTGCAAAAAGTTACCCATCCCACCATGTTGGATCATGTGCGCTCAGTTGGCGCAGAATTAGGGGCAGGCCTGCGCGATTTAGGCGAACGCTTTGATGTAATTAGTGCTGTACGTGGGCGTGGCTTAATGTGGGGTGTTGAATTCCAAGGCCCAACGGCGGCCCACATTACCGAAGCAGCGTTTGATCAAGGCTTGTTGTTGGTTGGTTCGGGCGCTGATGTCGTGCGGGTTATTCCACCATTGGTTATTGGACATAATGATGTTGAGCAGCTCATCACCCGTTTGGGCGATGCAATTAGCCAAGTTGTGAGCTAAATCTGGCTGAATGAAGGCACTCGGCTATCGGAATATTTTGGGGAATTGTAATGACTCCAACATCCGATAGCCAATGTGCTTTTTTGATGGATCAGTAGAATTAGTGCAGAGAGTAGGGATGAGGGATGATGAGCTAGGTGTCGCGATTCAACAATCAAATAATCAAGCAAATCTGTGCAATCTGTGGCTAAAACTTAACCTTCGTGTTCTTCGCGCTCTTCGTGGATTAGCAATTAAACTGAGAGGGAATTTCCAATGAACCAACGCATCGAAATTTTGCAAGGCGATATTACCAAATTTGCTGGTGCAGCGATTGTTAATGCTGCTAATAGCTCGTTGCTTGGTGGTGGTGGCGTTGATGGGGCGATTCATCGGGCAGCCGGCCCAAAACTTGGCTTGGAATGCCTTATGTTGGGTGGTTGTAAAACTGGCCAAGCTAAAATGACCAAAGGCTATCGCTTACCTGTTCGCTCAATCATTCATACGGTTGGGCCAGTTTGGCAGGGTGGTAATAAACACGAAGCCGAATTGCTGACCAACTGCTATCAACAGAGCCTCGAACTTGCTGCCAAACATCAGCTTGAAACGCTGGCCTTTCCAGCGATTAGCTGTGGAATTTATGGCTATCCAGTCGAATTAGCCGCCCCAATTGCGATCCAAACGATTGCCAACTTTCTTACGACCAATTCAATCCCCGAAAAAGTCAGCTTGATCTGTTTTGAAGCCACAGTTTATCAAGCCTATTGCGTCGCGTGGGAAGCCTATCAAGCCAAGTGATAGCTCATGCATCCAATTTGCTAAACCTCAATGTATATAGCTATATAAGGCTTAATCCACAATCAATACCAACCGCATACCAACGAACCAATTGATCAGTTGTCGGCGGGTGATTCAATTGTGGTATGGTTCATGCTTTGGATTCCTGACACACTATTGATAGTGGATTAAGCCAAATTCGGCCAAAAATCCCTTGATTAATCACCAAATTTCATGCAAAATTAAAATCTGATTTGTATCTAAATAGATGTGGAATAATTTGAGTGTGATGTGACCTTTAAACGATACGTTATAGCTTCTTACAATCACACCTTGGTGGCACAAGGGAAAGGACAAGCAGATGATCCTATATCGACCTGTTGGGTTAGAAGAACTAACATTAATTGCGCAAGCGGGCTATCGTTCATTCCCAGCACAATTGGCCGAGCCACCAATTGCTTATCCAATCCTCAACCTTGAGTATGCCAGCCATGTTGCTGAATCAGTCAAAACCAAGGATGCTGAGGCTGGTTATGCTGGATTTGTGGCCGAATTTGAAATAAGCGAACAATATGCTCGCCAATTTGCGGTTAAATCGGTGGGCATTCGTCGCCGTCATCGTGAACTTTTAGTGCCAATCGAAGAATTTCACAATTTCAACACCCGCATTCTTGGCCATATCAAGGTCATTGCCTCGTTCTATGGCAAGCAATTTCGCGGGATGGTCAACCCCGTAACCGCCCTCCCCACCTTCATCTCACCTGTTTTGTAACTAAACCAAGGCTTCTGATCAACTGATCAGGAGCCTTGGTTTATTCGTGAAAAGCACTCACTGGCAGGAAATCAAGGTACTTTTTAACGGCAAGATCGTCGTTAAACGGTGGCGAAAATACTTGTAATGGCAAAATAAATGTTTGAGCCACAGTTTGGCCTTGTTTATAGTTAATTGTAGGCTGAATTGCCAAAAAATCAGTTGGCAATTGCTCGATCCCATGCAATTGAAAAATGATATTTTGGCTTTGTTTTGGCTGGAGATCGATCATCGTCACTTCTACAGTTGATAGGGGTTGGGGTGGCGCATCACCAAGCATCGGTTGGCTTGCCACAGCCTTGGTTTGGGCTATGTGTAGGGTTGCTGAAATCGGATATTTAGTGCCTTTGATGCTACTAGCAAAGAGTTGGATCGCCTGATCAGTTGGATTAATCAACTCAGCTTCAAACCGTTCAGCCCGCCCCATCGTTACCACGCTATGACTACCAAGTTTGAGTGTCGCGATTGGCAAATCAAGCACTGTAAGCTCCCAATCGCCTACGGTGATAGTTTGCTCACGCTGCTGTTCATCAAGATAGCGAATTTGACTAAAGTGATAACTGCCTGGATTAAGCCCATCAAGCATTGCCAAAACCGAGAAAAACCGCGAATTGGCTGTTGCTGGCGATGGTGAAAGGGTTACTGACTGGGTGGTTAATTCGCCCTGATCGCTCACGATGGTTAATTGATTGAATTGGGGTTCGCTGGTACGGCGTGGAGTCCCAACATCAATAAATGCTAGCTGGATTGGGATTGGCTCATGAGCTTTCGCTGTAACTATTCCAACAAACTGTACCGCATAACGTCCAGCTTTATGCCAAACATCATCTGCTGCTTGGTTACCACAACTGCTAAGCAGCAAATAACATAACATGCCAATCTGCTCAATCCATCCTCGTTTAGAAAACATAAATCTCTCCATCTTTGCCAATTATTGGTATAGTAATGTATTGCATTATATTTGGATAGAAGGAAGATTTTGCTCTTTGCTAGAGGTTCTATCTTGGCTTGATTTCGTTCGTTGCCAAACCAACCACGCTAATACTCCCACGACGAGCGCCAAACCAACTCCAAATTCATCGATTACATAGGGCGTGATGGCATTTTTGCTGGTCAGTGGATTAAAAACAGTTTGGATGAAAATATTATGGCTGGCATGCAACAACACTGCCGGCCAAACACTGGCCGATTTCAAGCGCAACCACGCCATCACAAAGCTCAGGCCAACCACTAAAATTGTGAAACAGCATAAGCCAAACCACAGCGGTGCACCAGCATTGTTATACTCAACCAGCAAAATTGCCGGATAATGCCAGATCGCCCAAATAAGCCCACTGATTGTCGCGGTTGCAGCGAGCGAATAGCGTTTGCTCAACTCTGGCACTAAAAATCCGCGCCAACCCAATTCCTCGCCAAATGCCAAGATTGCTGATCGAACGATGCCCAGTGTTGCAGCCTCGCCCAAATAGCCCCAAAAGCCGCTGATTGCTAAAGGTGTGGCGAGGCCAACCTGGCTTGCTAAGGCTTGCAACGAAAAATCACCGATGCCGCTCAGCCAAACCACGCTATACACCACTAAGCCATAGCCCAACGGCAAACTATAGCTCAGCAATAAATCCTTGGGTGCGGCGATTTTCCAGCCTAAACCTGCCAATCGTCGCTCGAAAACGAATTGGGTGATGATTGCGGCTAGCGCTGGACTGAAGATCAAACCTAATCCAAACACCTCTTGAGGATTTGGGCCAACCAAAAAATAATAACAAATTGCCGTCAAAACTGTGGTTAGCAGTAAAAATGTACTAATTTTCGCACCATTAGTAGCTGTTTGAGTTGATTGAGGCTGGTTCAAGGCAATGCTCCTATGCGCAAAAACGAACATCCTGAGCATACTTGCCACTTGTCACAAGCCAATCGCAGCGTTGTCGCAGAATTGTCGTAAGCAAAAGCGCGTATTATAGGCGGCGTAGCATATGGCCAACCAACCATTGCTCCATATTGATGTTTGCTGTACCAAGGAGCTTTGCATGAAAACGATTGGCCTCATTGGCGGGATGAGTTGGGAATCGAGCGTCAGTTATTATCAGGTGCTCAACCAAACGATCAAACAGCGTTTTGGGGGATTGCATTCAGCCAAATGTGTCTTGTATTCAGTTGATTTTGCTGAAATTGCCGCGTTGCAAAAGGCTGATCAATGGGAAACTGCTGGGGAAATTTTGGCCCAAGCTGCTCGTAATTTAGTCGCGGCTGGCGCTGAATGTATTGTGCTTTGCACGAACACGATGCATTTAGTGGCAACTGCAATTGAGCAAGCTGTCGAAGTGCCATTTATTCATATTGTCGATCCAACGGCAGCGGCGATTCAGCAGCAACAATTAACCACGATTGGTTTGCTTGGAACCCGATTCACCATGGAGCACGATTTTTATGCTGGGCGTTTGCGCCAACGCTATGGCTTAGCAGTCGTCACGCCTGAACCCGAACAGCGCGATGAAATTCATCGGATTATTTTCGATGAATTGTGCCTTGGCAAAATCGACGCTAGCTCCAAAACCTACTATTTGGCGGTGATTAACGATCTGGTGGCAGCCGGAGCACAGGGCATTATTTTGGGCTGCACCGAAATTGGCTTGTTGATTAACCAAGCTGATTGCGATGTTCCACTGTTCGATACCACCCTGTTGCATGGTCAGGCAGCGGTCGCTTGGAGTTTAGCAAAATAGCACAAATTTTCAAGGTTGTGACACTCGTTGTCACAACCTTGGGCGATACTTAACCCTGATACGAGTATATATAACAAGGGGTTGAGCTATGGCAACAATCATGACGGCGCAACGGCAGGAACGACGACAGCTAACCACTGGAATACGGGTTGGTCGAGCGGTGATGCTAATGCCAGAACTTGTGGTGTTTCCAGCGCTCTGTGGCTTGTACTTTTTAACCAATCAGGCAGTTGGCGTGGCTTTGCTCGGCGAGTTGTTGATTGGCTTATTTGTTGCTCGGATTGCCTTGGTTTGGTATGCCGGACGTGCTTGGGCACGCGGTTCGTATGCCCAAGCTGAACGCCTCGTTTTATGGTCGTTACGCATTTACCCTGATTCAGCTGATGCTTGGTTGGCCATGGGTTCGATTCAATTGGCGCAAGGCGAAACCGAAGCCGCCATCAAAGCGATCGAACGCGCCGACCAACTGTATCCATTTCACGCCCCAATTTATTTAGAAATGAGCCGCGCTTTGGCTGCTCACGGCGACTGGAACGAAGCTCGCCATTATGCCAGCATGGCCTTGGTGTTGGACGAGCAATTGGCCTTGAGCTATAGCCATAACGCGTTGTTGAGCTTGCATTTCGATGAAGCCAGCCAAACCACCAAACAATGGATCGAAGCAGGCTTGGCCTTAGCGCCGCATGTTGCCGCCAAAGCCAGCCTGTATGTCGCCCGCGCTGAATTGGCTTTTTTGGCTAACGACGAACGTCAAGTCCAATTAGCCTTGGATCAAGCTGAACTTTTGTTGAATGGCTGCCCAATTCCGCAACAAGCTGAATTGCTCTATCGAATTGGCCAATTGCAACGTAGCTTGGGTCAGGTTGATGCCGCCCGCTCAAGCTTTGAACGAATCGAATACTCCGACCGCGAAGGTGGCTATGTTCATGCGGCATGGCGAGCCAAAGTTGAAACCAGCGTCAGCTAAGTTGGCGCTGCTGATCAAATCGGCGATAGGCCTCGGCTAAAAGCTCCACGGGATGACGGGTCGCCAAGCCCGTCCCGTGGCTAATTTGCCAGCGACAAGTTTCGCTATCACACAGCACCGTATCAGCGGGATGCTGGCTGGCCCATTCAAACAACGGTTTACCCACATCCATTGCGATTGGGTATTTTTCGGTTTTTAGGCCATAGGTGCCAGCAATTCCACAACAGGCTGCTTGGCTTCGCTCAATTTGCAAACCTGGAATATGCGCCAAAATATCGCGAGCTGGCAAGCCGATGCGATGGGCTTTTAATTGACAAGGTGGATGGTAGGGCAATGTTTCTTCGATTGCGCCCAAGTTGCGATCAAATTTGCCTGCCTCGTCGAGCAAACGCAAATATTCAAAAATATCGTAGGTTTGTTCGGCCACCAATTGAACCTCAGGATCATGCCAGCCCAACAATTCGGGGGCTTCATCTTTGAGGGTCAAGGTACAACTGGTCGAAGTACCCACCACCACATAGCCTTGACGAATCCATGGCAGTAAGGCATGGACATTAGCGGCGTGATAACGGCGGGCAGCCTTAAATTCACCATTGGAAAGCATCGGCAAGCCACAACAGCCTTGATTAGCCAACACCACCTCGCAACCATTGCGGGTCAGCACTTCTAGGGCAGCCTTGCCAACATGTGGCTCATAATAATTGGTTGAGCAACCATGAAAATAAACGACTTTGCGCGAAATTGTCGAAGTTGCTGGTTTTTGAGTTTGAGTTTGCACCAAACGACGTTGCTCAAGTGGCACAAGTGCAGTGCGGCTGAGCCATGAACGCAGGCCATAGGTCCAGCGCAACGGCGTGGCAGCACGCGGCAGATGTTTGCGTGCCCAGCCGCGCAAGGTATAGCCAGCCCACTGGGGCAGCGGCGCACGCCTATCGATCTTAAATAATTTTTCAATTAGCCAACGAATTGGCCGATTGCTCATTGTCCAGTTGGCTAGCGGGGCGAAGGGTGTGCCCAGCATGCCCAGTAACTCCGAGCGCCCAAGCATGCGGTTGCGCAAGGGCAAGCCATGTTCGCGCACCATCTGTGCGCGGGCACGGGCATTGAGTTCAGCGATTGGCACGCCAGTTGGGCAAACCTCGTTGCAAACTCGACAGCCCGAGCAATAATCCACCGAATGATCGGGTGAATGCTCAGCTTGATCGTGGCGAAAACGCCCAGCTTGCGGCCCGACATACTTGGGGCCAGGAAACTGATCGGTGACCGCTGCCACCGGACATGCGGTAGTACAAATATTACATTTAATACAAAAATCGAGTGATTGCTCCAGCCTGATTGATAATCGATCATCCATAGCGACAAGCCTCAATTACGATTTAAAGCTTTAGAATGGCCTAAATCGCATTCTATCATAAAACAGTCATGTTTGTTTGTTGTCTTGACAAAGTACCAAATAGTTGCTAAAATCGGAGCCACTTACCAAGTAGGAGCTTGCAAATGAATCGTCCTTCGGCATTGACAGCTGATCTGAGTTTGATGCGAGAACTCAACCGCGCCCTGGTACTCCAGTTAATTCGGCGTGAAGGACGGATTTCGCGGGCAGATATCGCCAAGCACACCAAGTTAAGTCGTTCGACCGTTTCAAGCATCATTAACGATCTGATTGACGCAAGCCTTGTTACGGAAACGGGTATTGGTACCTCAAAAGGTGGCCGACGGCCAATTATCCTCGAATTCAATTATCAAGCCAATTATATTATTGGGCTTGATGTTTCGCGCAACGCCGTTAGCGCCGTTATTACCGATTTGAACGCCCGAATCTGTTCACGCCGTCAAATTTCCTTCAATGTTAACGACGGCCCCACCGTTGGCATGCCGCTGATCAAACAATTGATTAGCACGATGCTGACCGAATCGCCGGTTGGTCGTGGCCGCATTAGTGCAATTGGAGTTGGCGTGCCTGGCCCATTGGATTTTCGCAATGGCCGCACAATTGCCCCGCCAGTTATGCCTGGTTGGGATAACGTGCCAATTCGCGAAGAGTTAAGCCAAACCTTCCGTTTGCCCGTATCAATTGATAACGATGCCAACTTGGCCGCGATGGCCGAGTATCGTTGGGGCGCAGGCCAAGGCGCTCAAAACATGGTCTACTTATATATGAGTAGCGCCGGGATTGGTGCTGGCTTGATTATTGATAGTCATTTATTCCGTGGCTCGATCGGCAGCGCTGGCGAGGTTGGCCATACCACTCTCAGCGTCGAAAACGATGAATCATTTGGGCCAATCAACGCTGGCTCGCTCGAAGCCTTGGCTTCACAAATCACGGTTTTACGGCTGGCCCGCGAGCAAAAGCTGATTAGTGCCGATGATGATGTGCATACCTTGGTGCGTAAAGCCGAGAGCAGCCCTGAAATTCAAGCTATTTTGCGGCGAACTGCCCACTATCTTGGTGTGGCAATTGCCAGTATCATTAATATATTCAATCCTGATCGGGTTGTGATTGGCGGGGTTATTCCGGAAACCTCACCATTATTAATCGAGACGATTCGAGCAACGGTGGCGCGACGCGCTTTATCGATTGCAGTGAATAATACCTCGATTGTACCAGGCGCACTAGGCCGCAATGTCGCAGCTTTAGGAGCCGCAGCCCTTGCTACCGAGCGCTTATTTGCGCCGCCAGCCCTGGAACGCCCCGCAACTTTAGGGGTGCATTCCAACGAGGTTGGTTCGTTGGCAAGCTAACAATTGCCTTTGCTGGAGCGTGGCCTAGCGTCACGCGCTACTATTCACCTGTTCGCCCTAATCGGCACGGTAACAGATTTCTCAATATGGTACAAAGGAGTGTACAGCAATGAAGCGTATTTTGAGCTTCCTGCTCGTCAGTATCATGATGGTCGGTTTATTGGCAGCTTGTGGTGGCGAAACTACCCCAACCACTGCTCCAACCACTGCAGCAGAACCAACCGCCGCCCCAACCACTGCGGCAGAAGCAACCGCTGTTCCAGAAGCAACCGCCGCTGCAACTACAGAAGCAACCGCTGCTCCCGAAGCAACTACCGCCCCTGCAACTGGTGGCGACACGATGGCAGCAACTGGCGATATCACTTTGTGGCACGCTTACAGCACCGGTGGCGCTGAAGATGCAACCTTAACCGAGTTGATTGAAAAAGCCAAAGCTGCTTTCCCAGATGCTAACATCAGCGTCTTGCAAGTACCATTCGACCAAGTATTCAGCAAGTTTGAAAATGACGTTGCTGCTGCTGGCGGCCCAGACTTGCTCTTGGCTCCAAACGATAGCTTGGGCGATTTGGCTCGCAAGAACTTGTTGGCCGACCTTGATGCTTACAAAGCTAACTTGACCAACATCGCTCCTGCTGGCGTTGCTGGGATGTCGGTTGATGGCAAGCTCTATGGTATTCCAGAATCATTCAAAGCGGTTGCTTTGTACTACAACAAATCAACGATTGCCACCCCACCATCAACCACCGACGAGTTGTTGCAATTGGTCAAAGATGGCAAGAAATTGGTCTTGAACCAAAGCGCTTACCACAACTTTGGCTTCTTCCAAGCTTTCGGTGCTAGCTTGTTCACCGCTGACAAGGCTTGTGGCTTGGTCAATGGTGGCGGCGATGCCTTGAAGTATTTGCAAGATCTCAAAGCTGCTGGCGCAACCTTCTCAACCGATGGTGCTCAAGCTGATGCGCTCTTCCGCGAAGGCCAAGCTGACATGATCATCAACGGGCCATGGGTTTTGGCCGACTACCAAGCTGCTTTGAGCGACAAACTTGGTGTTGCCGCAATGCCTGCTGGTCCTAAGGGTCCTGCTGGTCCATTGACTGGCGTTGACGGTTTCTATGTCAACATCAACAGCCAAAATGTTGAAGGTGCAGTTGCTTTGGCAATGTACTTGACCAACACCGAATCACAAAAAATCTACACCGAAAAAGCTGGCCACGTTCCAGCTGATGTCAACGTTGTACCAACCGATGCGTTGGTGCTCGGCTTCAGCCAAGCTGCTTCAACTGGCTATGCTCGCCCACAAGACCAAGAACTTAACAACTTCTGGACTCCAGTTGGCGATGCTGTAACCAAAGCACTTGATGGCGGCGAAGATGCAACCAAGGCGATCACTGATGCCTGTGCTGCAATGGATACCGCTAACGGTAAATAAGGCAATCAACCGACCCGTTCCTTCCTTGCGAGGGAACGGGTCGAGCCAAGGCTATGGTGGGCTTACCGAAAGATAGTGCTGTAACGATGCCGTAGTCTGGCCTGTTCCTCGCTCACGCGATACCAAATCATCACAGACCCCGCCCCTGTCAGCAAAGGAGCCACGCCATGGCATCGGCAGAAAGTAGCGTCGAGCGTGCTAGTGATAGCGCCATCCCACGACCTTCGTGGTGGGCACGCACCAGAACCTCGCGAACAGCCTATACGTATCTTTTTCCCGCTCTGATCGTGATGTCGATCATCACGTTCTATCCCATTCTCTACCAATTTTGGATGTCGCTAACCGACTTTGGCCCATCCAGCATCAACCCTCTTGCCAAAAACTATACGCCACCCAAATATGTGGGCTTTGAAAACTATCAATTAATTTTGCAAGATAAGTTGGCTACCAAAAATGCCGACTTAGCCAGCTTCAAATTCTGGCGCACCTTGGGCTTCAACATTTGGTGGACATTCTCGAATGTGATTTTTCACGTTTCACTGGGGATCGTCATCGCCGTGATGTTGAACGTCGAGGGTTTGTGGTTTAAAAAGATCTATCGCGCAATTTATATCTTACCCATGGTGCTGCCACAGTTGGTTATTGCCACGATTTGGCGCAATATGTTCGATGGGCAATATGGCGCGATCAATTTGATGTTGAAGATCTTTCTTGGCCCAGCCTTCCCCAGCGGTGGGATTGATTGGCTCCAGCGGATTGAGCCAGTCGCCTTTGGCTTACCACTTTCGTACTTTGCCATGTTGATCGCCAATATTTGGCTGGGCTGGCCGTTTATGACGATTGTGGCCACTGGTGCACTCCAAAGTATCCCCAAAGAATTGTATGAGGCGGCCTCGATCGATGGCGCAACTGGCTGGAATAAATTCTGGACAATTACCCTGCCATTGCTCCGCCCCGCCATGGTTCCGGCAACCATTTTGGGGATTATCCAAACCTTCAATCTGTTCCATGTGATTTATTTTATCAGCGGCGGCGGCCCACTCGGCCAAACCGAAATCTTGGTGACCCAAGCCTATAAGCTGATCAATAATAACTCCTTGTTTGGGATTGGGGCCGCATTTAGCGTCTTTATCTTTATTATTCTTGGCTGTATCTCGGCAATTACCGCCAGAATTTCACGAGTAGCGGAGTCATACGATGGCTAATTCATCTATTGCACAACCGACCAGCCGCAAAGGCCTGTTTGCTCGTGGGCGCGGTGCTGGCCGTCAATTGGAATGGTGGCAACAATTGCTGTTGCAAGCCTTTTGCTTGACAGTGGCAGTTTCAGTCTTGTTTCCAATTATGTGGATCGTCACGCTTTCGTTCAAGGAAGCAGGTAGTGCCCGACCACTCAAATTGGAAGTTATTCCACCGTCACTTTCATCAATCACATTAAGCTCCTATCAGGCAGTGATTGAGCAGCCGCTGTCGAAATCGGCAGGTGATATTTCGTTCTGGAAGTTGATGGGCAATAGCTTTTTCTTGGCAGCAGGGGTCTCGTTCTTCTCGGTGATGATCGGGGTTGCCGCAGCCTATGCCTTCTCGCGCTTGAACTTCGTCGGACGCAAGTTGATTTTCTTGAGCATTGGCTTTATTTTG
Source organism: Herpetosiphon sp. (assembly GCF_003512625.1). Lineage (NCBI taxonomy): Bacteria > Bacillati > Chloroflexota > Chloroflexia > Herpetosiphonales > Herpetosiphonaceae > Herpetosiphon > Herpetosiphon sp. Next base: position 75,927 of record NZ_DOPT01000063.1, read on the forward strand.
CTGATGCCAGGCATTGCCACACTTGCGCCACTTTTTGCGATGTTGGCTAAAATTAGCACCAGCCTTGAAGTGTTGCGGATCATTTATTTCACGATGGCAGGCTTGTTAATAGCAGGCTTAGCTTTAATGACGATCTCACGGATTCGTTCCGATGATTTTCGGGCTGGCTCAGCTGCCTTCTTGGTTGGTGGTTTAGCGGTGGCTGCGCTGTTCTTATGGGGCGGCACGCAGATTGAAATTCCTAAAAATGCCCGACCATTTGAGCTTGGCCGTTCGCTGTATGGCGTAGGCTTGGCTATGATTTCCGGCGCGTTGCCATTCGCGATCTGGAATCTCAAAGGCTATCTGGATACGATTCCCAAGGAGTTGGAAGAAGCCGCGATTATTGACGGCGCTTCACCCAACCAAATCTTCTTCCGAATTATTCTGCCGTTGGCAACCCCAGCCTTAGCCGTAACTGCCTTCTTGGGCTTTATGGCTGGCTGGACAGAGTTTGCTTTGACCGCACGCTTTATCAACAAGGCCGACAATTATACCTTGGCAATTGCTCTGCAAACCATGACCGGCCAATATGCCACGGTTTCTTGGTCGAATTTTGCGGCGATGTCGATTATGATTTCGCTGCCGGTCTCGATTGTCTATCTAGCGTTGCAAAAATATATCGTTGGCGGCTTAACCTTGGGCGGGGTAAAAGGTTAATCAGCTTCAGCGGGCTTTTGGTATCGCAAACAAAAAAACCACTCCAGCAATTGGAGTGGTTTTTTCGTGCCAATCAATTGGCTTATTTGCCAAGGCTTTCGGCGACCAATTTCGCGATATCGGTGGGCAATTTGGCAACTTTCGCGCCAACTGCTTCCAAGGCTTCGATTTTTTCTTGGGCAGTGCCTTCGCCACCAGCGCCGATAATTGCGCCAGCATGGCCCATGCGCTTGCCTGGAGGGGCCGATTGACCAGCAATAAACGAGACCACTGGCTTGGTGACATTTTCCTTGATAAAGGCGGCGGCATCTTGTTCAGCGTTACCGCCAATTTCACCGATCAACACAATCGCTTCGGTGGCTGGGTCGGCTTGGAACATCGCCAAAACATCGATGAAGTTGGTGCCGATAATTGGGTCGCCACCAATCCCGACGATTGAGGTTTGGCCAAGGCCAATGCGGGTCAAGGCATCGACCGCTTCATAGGTCAATGTACCTGATTTTGAGACCACGCCAACTGGGCCTGGTTTGGCGATTGAGCCGGGGATAATTCCCAATTTGGCTTCGCCGGGGGTCAGCAAGCCCGGGCAGTTTGGCCCGATCAAGCGTGAACCTTTGAGCTTAACAAACTCATAGGTTGCCACCATATCCAGCGCTGGCACGCCTTCAGTAATACAAACGATCAACGGAATGCCTGCATCAGCGGCCTCGCGGACGGCATCAGGAGCAAACGCAGCGGGCACATAAATTACCGTAGCGTTTGCGCCAGTTTCTTTGACGGCTTGCTTGACCGTGTTGAACACAGGCACACGGCCATCAACGGCTTTTTGGCCGCCGCGACCAGGTGTAACCCCACCGACCAAATTTGTGCCATATTCCAGCATTTGGCGCGAATGAAACTCACCTTCGCGGCCTGTAATCCCCTGCACAATCAGGCGGGTATTTTTATCAGCCAAAATACTCAATGGAAATGTCCTCCTTGACAGAAAATCAAAAGGCAAAAGTCAAAAGGCAAAATGACACTGAAAATCAAAGGGCAAAAGTCAAAAGGCAAAATGGCTATGATTAGTAGATCTATTTTTGGCTTCTTACTTCTGCCGCAATGAAAATCAAAGAGCCATCTTCATTCAGTAATCGTACTTTTTGACTTTTTACTTCTGCCTTTTGCCTTTAGATACGGTATTCATGTTTCAATAATTCGAGGTCAGCTTCGACCATCATGGTCACCAGTTGCTCGAAGGGCGTTTCTGGTTGCCAACCTAAAATACGCTTGGCCTTGGCTGGGTCGCCAATCAACAAGTCCACTTCGGCAGGCCGCATAAAGCGTTCGTCGATTTTTACATAGTCGGCATAATTTAAGCCAACATGGCCAAACGCGATCTCGCAGAAGCGGCGTACTGAGTGGGTTTCGCCAGTTGAAACCACAAAATCATCGGGCTGATCTTGTTGCAACATCAAATACATGGCTTTGACATAATCGCCTGCAAAGCCCCAATCGCGCTGGGCTTCGAGATTGCCCAAACGTAATTCAGTCGCTAAGCCAAGCTTAATTCGCGCTACTGCATCGGTGATTTTGCGGGTGACAAACTCGCGGCCACGGCGTGGGCTTTCGTGATTGAACAAAATGCCTGAGCAAGCAAACATATTGTAGCTTTCACGATAATTCACGGTGATCCAGTGGCCATAAACTTTGGCAACCCCATACGGCGAGCGTGGGTAAAATGGCGTATTTTCGGTTTGCGGCACTTCAACCACTTTGCCAAACATCTCCGACGAACTCGCTTGATAAAAGCGAATCGAGGGATCGACCGTGCGCACCGCGTCAAGAATCCGCGTCACGCCCAAGGCCGTAGCTTCGCCAGTAAAGACTGGTTGCGACCACGACGTTTGGACAAAGCTTTGGGCTGCTAAGTTATAAACCTCGGAAGGTCGATAGGTTTGCAGCATATTAATTAACGAGACTTCATCGAGCAAATCGCCCGTGACCAGTTCGATATCATCTTGAATATGTTTGATGCGCTCGAAATTAACTGTGCTGGAACGCCGCAGCATCCCGACTACGCGGTAGCCTTGAGCCAGCAAATGTTCAGCTAAATACGAACCATCTTGGCCGGTAATTCCGGTCACCACTGCGACTTTATTGGTCATGCTATCCTCATTCGATCTAGGCTAGATTCATATCGTTCTAGCATAGCTCGATATGGTTGGGGTGGCTGCTAAGTGGCTTAGCAATCACCTTGGCGAATGTGCAGTATCATCAACAGCACCATGTTTGGGAGTATTGTTCTATGCCAGAATCATTTGGCCAGCGTTTGGGCCGTTTGCGGGCTTTGCATGGCTGGACACAACAAGCCCTTGCTGATCGCTTGGCGCTTTCGCGGGTGGCGATCTCCCACTTTGAAATGGGTTTGGCCACGCCTTCGGAACGCACGGTTATTCTGCTGGCAGGCTTGTTTCGGCTCGAACCCCATGAGTTGGTTGCCGATACGTTTTACCCTGAAGGCAAAAGTTTGCGTTTGCCCAGCGTTGCGCCGCGCTATAGCGAAGTTGAGCTACAACTGGCCTTGTGTGCCCGTGATTTGGCGTGGTGCGAACGTTTGCCAGCAGCTAGAGCCGAAATGCTACTGCATTGGCAAACCAACTTAGAACAACTCCACCGCAATTGTGTTGATCTGCATGAACGCCAATTGATTCAGGCGATGTTAGCCCAACTTAGCTAAATTATTGTTTGGCAATATCAACAGCTTTTTGGGCTGCGTCGGCCAAGGTTGAAGCTGGAGTTAAGCTGGCATCAGCCAAAATGCGTTGGCCTTCGGCTTCGTTGGTGCCAACCAAGCGCACGACCATTGGCACTTGACGCTTGATGATTTTTTGGGCTTCGACAATCCCCTTGGCAACTTCATCGCAGCGGGTGATGCCACCAAAGATATTGACCATGACAACTTTAACATTGGGATCATCAAGAATAATATCAAGGGCTGCGGCGACTTTTTGGGCGTTAGCCCCACCACCGATGTCAAGGAAGTTGGCTGGTTCGCCGCCGAACAGATTTACCACGTCCATGGTGGCCATTGCCAAGCCTGCGCCATTGACCATACAGCCAATATTGCCATCGAGCTTGATAAAGGTCAGACCATTTTCGCGAGCTTTGATTTCTGATTCTGGCTCGCCTGCGATATCGCGCATGCCCGCAACTTCGCTGTGGCGGAACAAACCGCTATCATCAAGCACAATTTTCGAGTCGAGGGCTTGCAATTGGCCGTTTGGCAACACCACCAAGGGGTTGATTTCGGCTAATTCAGCATCGTTTTCGACAAATGCCCGATACAAACCGGTTGCGATGCTTGAAAATTGGCGAGCTTGCTTAGCATCGGTTATGCCAATGCTATAGGCCAATTCTTGAGCTTGGTAGGGTTGCAAGCCAAGTAAGGGGTCAGCTGCCAATTTGATGATTGCATCAGGATTGATTTTGGCGACTTCTTCGATTTCAACGCCACCCTCTGATGAAGCAATCAGCACAACTCGCTTGGTCGCACGATCCAAAATCACCCCAAGGTAAATTTCTTTTTCAAAGGTGATCGCTTCGGCTACCAGCACTTTTTCAACCGTCAGGCCTTTGATATCCATGCCTAAAATGGCTTTGCCAGCATCGAAGGCTTCGGCTGGCGTGTTGGCCAACTTGATCCCGCCAGCTTTGCCCCGACCGCCAACATGCACTTGCGCCTTGACTGCCACTGGGCCGCCAATTTGCTCGGCAACTTTTTGAACTTCTTCCGCCGTCGCAGCAACACCGCCGCCTGTTACTGGAATGCCATAACGAGCCACGATATCACGGGCTTGGTATTCGTGGAGCTTCATTGCACCTCCGCACGAGTAAATGCATCAATCAAGATGGCTAAACAGAGGTGTTTAGCCCTTGGGCATGGTATCAGGCTCATCTAGAGAAGTCAAAGTAAATCAAAAGTCAGAAATCAAAAGGCAAAAGGACAAAGGAAGCAGGATTCAGGGATTAGCGGCTAGGTTTAATGCCGAGGCGCAGAGATTGAATGATGAAATTGAACCACGAAGGGCGCAAAGAACCGCTAAGATTCATTATTTCGTGTTCTGCGTGGCTCAACATGCTTTATTGATTGAATAGCTGAGATTCAATTAACGCCCACAACTCAGCGACATGCCCAACCATACCATGATCCCAAGCGGGAGTGTGCAGAGTGACATAATTGCGCGGTTGAGCAAACCGCTGGCTTTGGGTGTGGCTGACACTCTCATCTTCAGTGCCATGCACAATCAAAATCGGCATATTGCGTGAGAAATTATCGCTATTGTAGGCCTCAGCATCTTCAATTAAACCATAATGTACTGCTCGTGGAGCGTGATCACGATAATTGTAATATTCAAGCCAACCGCTAGCTTGCCATTGCTTGAGGGTTGCTTCACCGAGCATCAACCGCCGATTTTGGGCAAAATAGAGCGCAGGAGCCAATAAGATTAAACGCTCGATTTGCGGAATCATTGCGGCTGCCTGCAATGCTACCAAGCCCCCTAAACTCGAACCAAGCAAACACCATGGCTCGCTTGAAACCGTAATTAATTGCTGAAGATAATCAATTTGGTCACTGATGGTTAAGTGCTCAAACGACGGTCGGTTCAAATCGGGAATCAATAATTCATGACCATGGGCCGCAAATTGCTGGGCCAACCATGTTGCTTTTTGCGAATTTGGCCCCGAAGCGAAGCCATGACTATACAAATAACGCATTGATATTCCTCGGCAGGCTCATTCTGCGCAGTATTCTAAAGCATGCGGGGGATATTTCTGAACAGTTGTATAATGATTACACGATCCGTCGCACGACGCGGCGACAACCGTAGCTTGGAATCAAGGAAGGGCTAACCATGTTCAGTGATTCGCCCCACGAGGAATGCGGCGTTTTTGGGATTTACGCTCCCAGCGAAGATGTAGCACGTATCACATTTTTCAGTTTATACGCTTTGCAGCACCGTGGTCAGGAAAGCGCAGGGATTGCGGTTTCCGATGGCAAGACCATCAATACCCACAAAGAAATGGGCTTGGTATCGCAGATTTTCGATGAGCGTTCGCTGCGCCACCTCAAAGGTCACATTGCGATTGGCCATACCCGCTACTCAACCACTGGTTCATCACAAGTAATCAATGCCCAACCGTTTACAATGCACACGTTGCTTGGCCCACTGGCAGTTGGCCACAACGGCAACCTGACCAATGCTGCCTCGCTGCGCCGTCAATTGATGGAACGTGGTGTCGGGTTAATGACATCTTCTGATAGTGAAGTGGCAACGATGCTGCTCGCTGGCCTTGAGGGTAATACTTGGTCACAACGCATCGATGCCTTTACCAACTGTGTCGAAGGTGCCTATTGTCTGACAGTCTTGACCCGCGATGCGCTCTACGCCGTGCGCGACCCATGGGGTTTGCGGCCATTATGCCTTGGGCGTTTTGGCGATGCTGGCTGGGTCGTGGCCTCGGAATCATGCGCCTTCGATACAATTGGCGCTGAATTTATCCGAGAGATCGATCCTGGCGAGGTGTTGCAGATCGATCGTGATGGCCCACGCACGATTGCCAAACACCCTGCTCAGCAGCAAGCCTTTTGTTTATTTGAATATATTTACTTCTCGCGCCCCGATAGCTATCTACAAGGTCAATTAATTCATGAAGTACGCATGCGCTTAGGCCATGAGTTGGCACGGGAAGCTCCGGCGGAGGCTGATATCGTGATCGGTGTGCCTGATTCGGCCTTGCCAGCTGCCCTTGGCTTTTCGCAGGCCAGCGGGATTCCCTATGGCGATGGCTTGATCAAAAATCGTTATATTGGCCGCACCTTCATTCAGCCCGATCAACGGTTGCGCCAACAAGGCGTTGCGCTCAAGCTCAATCCATTGCCAAATGTGCTCAATGGCAAGCGGGTAATTTTGATTGACGATACGATTGTGCGCGGCACAACCAGCGGGCCAATTATCAAACTTTTGCGCAAAGCTGGAGCCACCGAAGTCCATATGCGCGTATCTGCGCCGCCAATTCGCCATCCATGTTTTATGGGTGTGGATATGGCTACTCAGCCCGAACTGATTGCCTTCAACAAAACGGAGGCTGAAATTTGCGAAACGATTGGAGCCGATTCGTTAGCCTACCTTTCGATGGATGGCTTGATTCGCGCTACGCGGCGAGATGCGAATGGCTTTTGTGGAGCCTGTTTCAGCGGCAAGTATCCCTTCCCAATTCACGAAGCAGGCAAAGAAATTTTCGAGCTAACCAGCATCTAAAGCATTAAATAGCAACCGCCAGTCATTAAACTTGCCTGGCGGTTGTTATTTTAGGCATCGATTGTGCCGACTGCGACTGGATTTGAGGTTGGCTGTTGGCTGCCTCCAGCTGGCTCGACCGTAATTCCGAGCAAGTTTTCGGCTCCTGTCGAGGGTAGCCGATCAATCCAAATTAAGGCATCGCCACTGGTATCGACCCCAAACACTTCCATGCTTTGTGGCGTGCCATCGGCGATCAGCCAAAGTTGGTAGCTTTGGTTGGCAGTCAAAGGCGGTAGATGGCTCGCTCGCAAATAGCTTTGGCCAGTTTGCGGATTAACGATGATGTTGATTGTGCCGCCAGCCATACCGTTGCCTGTATCGGCCAATGGCACAAGCTGCGTGCCCGATTCGCCGAGCAAAGCGGTTAATTGCTTATTTTGCTCAACTAAGGGTTGTAATGCCCCAACCTCGTTTTGCAATTGCCAAATCCGACCACCAGCGCCGCCCAACAGTACTAAGAACAGCGTGAGTGCAGTTGCCATTAAACGGTAGCGGCGGCCAAACAGGTTAGCCAACCACGATGAGCGTTGGGTTGGTTGCTGACTTGGCTTTGCAGGCACATTTGAGGGCGTAGCCATACGCTCACGAAAACGCTCGTAAGCTCCGGCAGGCGGATCGCGCTGCTCGACGCTCCATAACAATGCTTGGGAAATATGGCGATATTGAGAATAGCGTTGTTGCGCTTGGCTATTTGAGGCCAAATAATCCTCAACCTCAGCTGCTTCATCAGCAGGCAGAGCACCAAGTGCATACAGTTCGATAAGTTCGTCACGTTGGTCAGTCATTGAATACCCCTGTTTTGGAGAGAACGGTGCGAAGCCGTTCCATGCCCCGACGAATGCGGGTTTTGACCGTCCCTAAAGGTTCACCTGTTGTTGCGGCAATCTCCAGATGACTCAGGCCACGAAAAAATGCCAATTCGATCGCTTGTTGTTGGGCTTCGGGCAAACTGCGCAAAGCATCACGAACCTGTCCAGCTTGCTCATGCTGGATGGCTTGGTCGGTCATATCAGGTTGGTTTGGGTCGGAAATGAGGCCAAGCATGAGTTCGCTGGCCTCAGCATCGACCGCTTGTGGGCGGCGGCTACGCTTGCGAACTGCATCGATTGCGACGTGATGGGTCATACCTAAGACCCACGAGCCAAAGCGGCCACGTTGTGCGTCGAAACTCCCTGAATAACGCCAAACCCGCTCTAAAACATCTTGCATCACTTCTTCAGCATCGGCCTCATTGCCCAAAATCCGCAGTGCCAACGAGAAAATTGGTCGGGCATAGCGCTCGTACAATATTTCTAGGGCTTGTATATTGCCTGCGGCTAGCTCGGCTGCCAACGCTAAATCTGCCTGATCACCCGAAGCTGCGGCCCGCGCCGCATTCGAAGCTGGTTGATTTGCCACTGAAATCCTTTCTGATCTTATGTTCGTCATCCAACGAAAAATGGATGCGATGGGCCATAAGATAATCAGTATGCATCCAGACTAATTGATTCTAACGTATAGCGTGCATCCATCCTAAATCTGCGTCTCCAACCTATTTTTTGCCTCAACGAGTACCTAATCGGTGATTTTTGTGTGTTCACTGCAATTAAGTGCTGCAATATGATTTAATGCGATTAATATGGCTATAATTAATCAAGAACTGTATTTAAGTTTATAAAAAACAGATTTTGATAAAAATATACATAATTAATTACAATCAATAATGCTGCTTGAATGCTCAATTGATGCTTGTTTGATGAGCTTGTTGGCTGCTTGAGCAAAAGCTACGCCACCAAACAGCAAGGTGTAAGCATATACGTGCATTTGGCTCAAATAGGATGTCGCTGCTTGAAGAATGCATGTGGTGGGCGGGTAATGGAGTGATCAGGCGCGGTTGCCCACTAAGGCTGATTGAACCTACAATCTAGCTCTCACAAGTTTAGCCATTCCGCGCAAAATCTGCAAGTGGCGATTGTGCCTTTTTGCCTAGCTAACAGCCGCAATTTTGCCATTCTTATACTTCTCTCGTCCCCACAGCTAAATCTAGCTTCTTTTGGTCATTGAAATAAGTTGTTGCCCCAGCCTATGATTAATTAAATAATGTTAATAAAAGGAGTTGTGATGATCGGCTTCAATCATCGTCATTGGCGTTGGGGGCTGGTGCTAAGTTGCCTAAGTAGTCTGTTGGTTGGGGCGATGTTGACCCAGCCAACCCGTGCTGCCGAGCCAGTTGCGGTTAATGCTGAGGGCTATACCACCCGCAGCTATGGTAGCGTCACGTTTGAAGGCATTAATTACGCAGTGCAAAGTAATGTTGCTAACGAATATGTTCCGAGTACCACCCATTCGTATAGCGATCTGGGCAGCTATTATTTGGTCAATAGTGATTATAGTTTGCCAAATGTGCCCAATATTACCAGCGGCGTATTGTGGTCAACTGGCAACAAAAATCGCGGTTGGGCGATCAACAGCGAGTACGATATTCGGGCTTTGGTGCAGGCCAATGGCGGTTTGTATGCACCGTATCAGACCATGCCTGGCTATCAATTGGGGCCATGGAATGCTAGCACACCCTGTTGTGGCTGGACGTTGCAGCGCAATACTACTGGTTTTTATATTCAGGCCGATGGCAAGGTGCGTGTGCCCAAAACGCCTGCTGCTGCCCAACAAACTTGGGATGCCAACCAAAGCCTGACTGCCATCAACACCACCAACGATATTGTGGCTGTTACCGATGTGATGTTTCCTGGCGACGAGGATTATTACGCTGGCAACACCTATTTGCCGCGTTCAGCGGGCGTACTCACTGCCAAATATAAACATTACGACAATCGCAATACTCACATTTATTGGGGCTTGAAGGGCCAGCATGTGCGTGATGTGGAAGATTGGGAAGCCGATGCGCCAGGCGGCAGCAAACGTAAAATCTATACTGGCGGTTTCAAAATCGACGAAAGTGATAATGGTCAAGTCTGGGCTGGCATTTCGCATGGCAACGAATTTGTTGATCTTAATTTGCAGCCGAGCGTAACCGCCCAACAACTGTACAAAGTTGAGTTGTGGATTCAACGTCCAACAGGTATGGAATATTGGGGTGGTTTGAGCTACCAGCAGGGCGCTGATGGCAAGTGGCGAGCCTTTGGCGATGGTAGCCATGTGACTAATTGGGGCAACGGCACGTTTGGCTTGGTAGCAACCGCCTATCGCAATCGCAACGAACGCTTGTTGCTGGTTTATCGCGCCTTGCCAGGTGGTGATAATCCGCCAACTCCCACCCCGCCACCACCGCCACCAACCAATGCTGCATCCTTTAATCTGATCAATCGCAGTAGTGGGCTATGTTTGGATGTTGCTGGGGCGAATGCCGCCGATGGTACCAAAGTGCAGCAATGGACCTGTAATAACGCGACGGCGCAACAGTGGGAACTACGCTTGGCCGAAAGTGGCTATTATCAATTAGTTTCAAAAGCAACTGGCAAATGTTTAGATCTGGCGGCGTGGAGCACTACCGATGGTGGGATTGCCCATCAGTGGTCGTGCGGCAACAATCAATCGAATCAGCAGTGGAATTTCCAAACCGTCAGCGATGGTTGGCTGCGAATTGCCAACCGCAACAGTAGCAAATATCTCTCGATCGTCTATGGTTCGGTGGATGCTGGGGCTGCGACTCACCAATGGCCTTGGCTGGGCAATCCCGACCAACAATGGCGGATTCAGCCTGTGGGTACACTGCAAATCGCCAACAAAAATAGCAATAAATGTATTGATGTTGCCAATAATAATAGTGCTGATGGCACGAATATTTTGCAATGGCCTTGCTACGCTGGCCTGGCCCAGCAATGGCAATTTCAACATAGCGATAATGGCTATTACAAGTTGCGCCACCCCAGCAGTGGCAAAATGCTCTCGGTTTCGGGCGATTCAAATGCCGATGGGGCCAACATTCACCTCTGGACAGCGGTGAGTAACCCGAGCCAACAATGGCGGCTTGAACTGCTCGACGATGGCTTTATGCGCTTTGTCAATCGGGCAACCGGCAAAGTGGTTGATGTGGCTGGTGGCAGTAGCGCCGATAACGCCAACATTCAGCAATGGACGTGGAATAGTAGCAACGCCCAACGCTTTAAACTGACGAATTAGTTTTTTTAACCACGAAGGGCAGATGGTTGAGCGCGGTTCCCCCTCGCCTCGCGTGCGGGAGAGGGGGCTAGGGGGTGAGGGCATGAACATCGACTGGGCATCCCACCCAACCCTTGTTAAAACCTACTTTTGAAAGGTTAGGGAGTGAGGGTAATACTTAAATTTCGATTCTCGATTAAAAATAACTCCCTTGCCCAAAGAACTGAGCAAGGGAGTTGATTGCTAATCAAATTTAGCGATTTTTGGCCCATTTGCGATCGCGGCGGCGTTCGTCGGTGTTGAGGATACGCTTGCGGAGCCGGAAATGCAGCGGAGTTACTTCGAGCAATTCATCGTCGGCAAGGTATTCGATACAATCGTCGAGCGACATGTTGCGTGGTACGTCGAGGCGCAAGGCATCGTCAGCACCTGATGAACGCATATTGGTCAGTTGCTTTTTCTTACAGGCATTGACTTCAAGGTCTTCGTCACGAATGTGTTGGCCAATGATCATGCCTTCGTACACATCAACGCCTGAGCCAACAAATAATTGGCCGCGTTCTTGGGCGCTCGACAAGCCATAGCTGCTGGTTACGCCTTGTTCCCAAGCAATCAACGAGCCAAATTGGCGTGTTTGCACATCGCCAGCGTAAGGTTGATAGCCAGCAAACAAGCTGTTCATAATGCCTGTGCCCCGAGTTGCGGTGAGCAATTGTTGACGGAAGCCCAACAAACCACGGGTTGGCACGTGATAGACGAATTGCACCGAACCTGAATCGCTAACACTCATGTCGCGCATGGTGCCACGGCGCAAGCCCATCAATTCGACGACCGAGCCTTGATAATCGGAATCAACTTCGATTTCGACCAATTCATATGGCTCGTGGCGTGTGCCATCAATATCTTTATAAATCACTTCGGCTTTAGAGACTTGGAACTCATAGCCTTCGCGCCGCATATTTTCGATCAAAATTGCCAAGTGCAACTCACCGCGACCGCTGACGCGGAAGGTATCGGCGTTGTCGGTATCTTCGACCTTCAAGGCCACGTCGCGCTCGGTTTCGCCATATAAGCGTTCGCGAATTTTGCGTGAGGTTACCAATTTGCCTTCGCGACCGCTGAAGGGGCTGGTATTCACGCCGAAGGTCATCTGAACGGTTGGTTCTTCGACCTTGATTGGTGGCAAGGCGACTGGATTATCTTTATCGGCAATCGTATCGCCAATCCCAGCGTCGTTGATCCCAGTCATGGCGACGATATCGCCAGCAGTGATTTCATCGACTTCGACCCGTTCCATGCCATAGTGGGTGAACACTTGCACCACTTTGGCAGGCTTGGGATCTTTGCCTGCGGCGATGTGAGCAACCGCTTGACCTTTACGAATGGTTCCGCTGTTCAAACGGCCAATGATGATTTTGCCTTTGTAATCGTCGTACATGGTTGAAGTGACCAGCAATTGCGGCGGGCCATGGGCATCAACATCGGGGGCGGGCACATATTGCAAAATCGTTTCAAACAGTGGGGTCAGCGAATCTTGCATCGCGTGAGGGTCGTGGCCAGCTGTGCCAGCAATCCCGCTGGCATAAACAATTGGGAATTCAGCTTGTTCTTCGGTTGCGCCCAAGTCGATGAATAAATCGAAGGTTTCGTTGACCACATAATTGGGGCGAGCGCTCGGGCGATCGACTTTGTTGACGACGACAATCGCGCGGTGGCCTTGTTCGAGAGCTTTGCGCAGCACGAACTTGGTTTGGGGCATTGGGCCTTCAACCGCATCGACCAACAGCAACACGCCATCGACCATGTTCAAAACCCGCTCAACCTCGCCACCGAAATCGGCGTGGCCTGGCGTATCGACAATATTAATCCGCACGCCGTTATATTCAACAGCGGTATTTTTGGCCATAATCGTGATCCCACGTTCGCGTTCGATGGCGTTGGAGTCCATCACCCGTTCAGCGACTTGTTGGTTATCACGGAAAATCCGACTTTGCTTCAACATGGCATCAACCAAGGTCGTCTTGCCGTGGTCAACGTGGGCAATAATTGCGATATTGCGTAAATCAGTTCGTTGCATAACACACCAAAAACCTCGACCACAGGGGCCGAGGTAGCTCATTCAAACGTCAGCATGGCTATTGTACCACACGTTGTTTCGTTAATTCGTTCGCAAGGTTGGTTGGCGATACTGCATGTACAACCAACACAACCCGTGCCAATCGGTTAAACAACTCGGCGGGCCAATCCAGCCCGCCGCCCGAGCGGCTCTCCGCAACCACTCAGACCTACCTTCATGTCTCCAGCACCAAAGTAGGCAGCATCTGTTTTCCAGCAATAAGCATACCGCTAGTTGCCCGGGATCGTTATCGGCTCTAAGACTGATTTATTGGTTGATTCTTGAGCATCAGCATGACCTTGAGCAGCCGTTCGCGATCCCATAGCACAACATCATTGGCTTTGGCTAAAACTTGAGCCTGTTTTGTATAATGGCTGTTAGTTATAACAATCGCTCCTTGGCAATGATACACTTTTTTGGCAGCAACAGCCTCTTGAATTGCTTTTACCCCAACATTTTTTGTATAACGTTTAGCTTGAATAACCGTGCGGCTTTGAGCCTTTTTGATGATCAAATCGGCTCCATAATCACCAGATTTGCCAGTATGCTCAATTTGATAGCCATATTGGCGAAACACTACACCAAGAAAATGCTCAAATTCAGTTCCACTCATGCGATCAACATCAACTATGCCTGAACGTATTAGTCGCCTACGACGAATAAATACTTCTAGAAAACTTATAATGATTGTCAGGATAATAATTCCTGCTGAAATAATAATTAACCATCGGCCAATAGTATTCCATGATTCTGGAAAAATATTCATCGTACCTCCTTTATTTACATCGTTGATTTGGATCGATCAACACCCTGCACCCCTAAATAGCATTTTATGACGATCAGGAGTTGATCGATGAACCTGAAAATCTAGGTGAGGGTTGTGATGTGGTGCAATGTTTTCCCCCTTCGTGCTCTTCGTGTGCTTCGTGGTTTCGTTCTGCAACACCCTCATTCAGCGATTGCCATAACCAAACAAGCGTAATGATTTTTCGCCTTCGTGAATAATGCCCTCGAATTGCATGCCAATCCGTTCGAGCACTTTAATCGATTGTTGATTTTCAAGCTGGGTTGTGGCGATAATCCGTGGTAGTTTGAGCATGTGAATTGCATAATTGAGCAAGGCTTGAGCCACTTCGGTGGCATAGCCTTGGCCCCAATATTCGGGCAAAAAGGCGTAGCCAAGGTCAATTTCGGCTTCGGGCGAACGTTTGATCAAGCCCGCCATGCCAATTAATTTGCCAGCTAATTCTACGCCGCACAAGCCCACTCCATAGCGCTCGTACATGCTCAGCGGGCCACTGCTGAGGTAGGTTTCAGCATCATCAAGGGTATGCACATTGCGGTTGCCAATCCATCGTAGCCATGAGGGTTGATTGACTAGTTGCACAATGAAGGCGGCATCGGCTAAGCCAAACCGCCGAATAATTAAACGGGCGGTGCGAATTGTTTGCATGGTGCTCTCTCTTGTCTTGTTACCAGTTCATTCTCGCGCTTTAAACTGTGGGAGCAGGGTGGGCATCGGAAAATGCCAAACGCCTGCTCATCCACCCTAGCTTTATTAAACTCCTATCCTGACAAAAATGCAACTACGCTTGAGCGAAACTACACCGCCACATCACGGCGTTCAAATAGCTTGACCGCAGCAAACCCACACAGTACGATCACTCCACCCAAGACCAAAATTGGCAAATAATGGAAGCCATGTTTCAATGGTTGGTTGTAATCGGCGTAATAGAATGGCGAGAGTTTTTGAAATGGCTCAAGCCAATCGATCACGCTGGCTAGCGAATTGGCAAAGTAGCCAATTACTGCCAAAATTGTTGCAACGGCCATGCTCATGGCGCGTTTGCCTGTGGCAGCCCCGATTAATAAGGCGATTGACCCAAAACACAGCGCCATCAAACTCATATTAAACGATGCAGCACCTAGCTCAGCAACGCCAATCTCCATATCCAGCAAGACTGCGCCAATCCACAGGCTGAGCCATGTAATCAAGCCCATGGCAATCGCAAGCACACTCAGCGCGGCAAAACTTTGCCACACAATCGTTGAACGGCGAATTGGGTGGGCCAGAATTAAATCAAGCGTGCGAGCTTCTTCCTCGCCAGCAATCGCCCGTGAGCCAAGCCCAATCGTAAAAATCATAACGATCAGCGGCAGCATAAAGCCAAACAAACGCCCTTGAATATAGCCGGCTGGCGTGATCAAATTGGCGACATCGGTTACGCCGAAGGCTGCCAACATCTCTTTAGGCATAGCTTCCATGGCTTTGGTAAGCTGTTCGCTGGTGGCGGGGTTACGCATCGCTGGATAAAACCCCATCAGCATGGCGATCAGCAGAATAATTCCTAGCCCCCACCACACAAGCGAGCGGCGGCGTTCGTACATGATTTTGGTAAAAATATTACGCAACATCGCTCATTTCTCCTTTGTAGTAGGCCAAGAAAATATCTTCCAAATCGGTGGCTTGGCTGACCACATCGTGTAATTCAAATTGGGCCGCAGTTTTGATCAACTGGTCAATCGAGCCAGTTACGGCGCAATGCACATGGTTGCCAAGCACTTGCAAGCCATCAATATTGGGAATATGGGCAAAGGCACTCAGCTCAACTGGCTGAGTGAAATAGAGATCGATGGTGCGCCGCGCCCGCTCTTTGAGTGCCTTAACTGTATCAATTGCCAACAACTTGCCCGCCCGAATAATGCCTACCCGATCGCAAATATGGTCAACTTCCGACATCACGTGCGACGATAGAAAGACCGTGCGGCCAGTGGCTTTGGCTTCGAGCACTAGTTGATAAAAGGTTTGCTGCACCAACGGATCAAGCCCGCTGGTTGGTTCATCGAGAATTAAAAGCTCAGGTTTGCCCATAAATGCTTGCACAAGCCCAACTTTTTGCTTATTGCCCTTGGAGAGTGTGCGAATTGGTCGCTTTAAATCAAGCTCCAAACGTTCAGCCAATTGCTTAATTTCTTGCTGGCTCACATTGCCGCGTAGCTGGCCAAAATAATGCAACATCTCCATACCAGTCATTTTTTCATACATCACCAATTCGCCAGGCAAATAACTTATTTTCTGGTGAATTACCACCGAATCGCGCTGCGAATCGAGGCCAAAAATCTGGGCTGTGCCGCTGGTTGGCCGAATAAAATCTAAAATAGTGCGAATTGTCGTGGTTTTGCCAGCGCCGTTTGGGCCTAAATACCCGAAAACTTCACCTTGTTGCACGTGCAAATTTAAACTATCAATTCCACGATTTTTGCCATAGGTTTTCGTTAAATTTGTGGTTTGAACAACCGTGGTCATGGTCATTCCTTTCGTTCGTTGCGCCATTTTTCAATGAGCAACGGTAATTCACGCTCAAAAAATGTATATAAATCACGCATTTCACGCAGTCGTGCGCCTTCTTCGCCCTCAGGATCGGTCAAAAGATCCAGGCCTTGCGTGGCTAATTCGCGAAAAGCGCCAACCGTTTGAAATTGTTGGGCCAGCAAATCAGCCCAAGTCCCTTTGCGAATCTCAAAATAATCGCGACGGTCGCCTGGCACGGCAGTTTTGTTGATCAAGCCAATTTGCAGCAACCAGCGCGTCATCGTGCTGATCGAACCTTTGCTAGCGCTCAACACCTGCCCAAGCTCCGCCGCGTTTTGCTGCGGTGGATCGCAAATCAACAACCAGCCCATAATTCGACCAGCCATACGCGGTATTCCCCCAGCTTTTTCGTAAAAAACGGCAATGCGCTCGGCATACGCTAAACGTGCTTGTAGATTATCCATGGCCATAGTTCATCCTGTTCAGTACTGCTTGAACAAGCTTAGCACGTTTAACATGTTCAGTCAAGACTGAACTTTATGAATTTGATACGTGGTCTAAAAGAAAAGGTTGCGAAATACTTGACGGGTTGTGTTCGATTTGATAATTTAGCAATTGTGCAATCGTTCATTTGAGGTTTGGCGTATGGTTGAACATGAAGATGGAATTAACCCAGCGATGGTTGAACGTGGGCGACAAATGCTCCACGACGACGAAAGCTATTTTTTAATGGCCGAAACCTTTCGAGCCTTAGCCGATTCGACGCGGGTCAAAATTGTCGGTTGTTTGCTCGAGCAAGAGCTTTGTACCGCTGATTTGGCGGCAATTTTGAATTATTCCGAGTCGGCGGTTTCGCAGCATTTGCGGGTGCTACGTCAGTTGCGCTTGGTCAAACAACGCCGCGAAGGCAAATTGGTATTTTATAGCCTTGATGATGACCATGTGCGAGTGCTCGTGCTGGTTTGTCTGAATCATATTCGCCATGGCTCTACGCCTGATCCATCGGTTGCGCCCATTTTAGCTGTGTTGGAGGAAGAACGATGAGCGGACATCACGACCACGGACATCATCACCATCATAGCGTGCCTGCCGATGCTGGTGGCCGCTTAATTTGGGCTTTGGCAATCACGTTTGGCTTTGTGGGGGTTGAAATTGTTGCTGGGTTGTGGGCTAATAGTTTGGCCTTGCTCACCGATGCTGCCCATAACGCCAGCGATGTGTTGGCGTTGTTGATTAGCTGGATTGCCCTCTGGCTAACCCGCCGCCCAGCCCATGCCCGCAAAACCTTTGGCTACCATCGCGCTGGCATTTTGGCGGCCTTTGTTAATTCGCTGACCTTGGTCGGTATCGCCTTAGGCATCGGCTGGGAAGCAATTGAGCGCTTGCGCAGCCCCTTAGAAGTTGATGCTCCGGTGATGATCGGGGTTTCGTTGTTGGCGGTTTTGGTTAATGCTGGCACGGCATGGTTGGTGCATCGCGGCAGCGAAAACGACCTCAATCTGCGCAGTGCCTTTGTACATTTGATGGGCGATGTACTTTCGACAATTGGCGCAACAATTGCTGGGGTTTTGATCTTCTTCACCAATTGGCGCTGGCTTGATCCGCTGGTTTCAGTATTAATTGCTGGCTTTATCATCTGGCATGCCTGGCAAATTCTGCGCGATTCGATCGATGTTTTGTTGGAAGCTACGCCTCGTGATATTGATGTCGAAAAAGTGGTCAGCGATTTGCAAACCATTCCTGGAGTGCAAGCGATTCACGATTTGCATATTTGGAGCATCACTGCCAGTATGCGAGCGCTCTCAGCCCATGTTGTGACCGATCAACAAGGCCCACAGCGTAGCCCACAATTGATCAGTACCATTAACGAAGTGCTGTGCCATCGCTACAACATTGGCCATGCTACCTTGCAACTTGAATGCTCATGCAATACGCCACAACTCTATTGCACCCTAACTGAGCAACACCAACATTGAGAAAGGCTGAGGGATGAAGGCTGAGGGATGAAGGCCACTTGATTAGAGCAATCATTCCTCTGTGATTCTGCATTAAAAATTTCTTCCTTCATAATTCATCCTTCATCCCTCAGTTAACAAAGTTCATTCAAAAGTCGCGGATCATGGCGGGCAAACTCTGTTATAATGAACACGTCTGTTCGATTTATCAATTCCCCAAGCGCTGCCATTGGAGCAACGTTCGGGGCTTTTTCCTGTTCAAGCAGCAAAATTGCGCTTGAATACTATAGATTTTACGATAAAGGCGGGTGTATGGCGCAGGATAAAATTGTCATCAAGGGCGCACGTGAGCACAATCTTAAAAATATCGACATCGAACTACCACGCGATCAATTAGTTGTGTTGACGGGAGTTTCTGGCTCAGGCAAGTCATCGTTAGCCTTTGATACCTTATATGCCGAAGGCCAGCGCCGCTATGTTGAATCGCTTTCCTCGTATGCCCGCCAGTTTTTAGGCCAACTCGAAAAGCCCAAGGTCGATTTTATTGGTGGGCTTTCGCCAG
The DNA here is from genome assembly GCF_003512625.1 of Herpetosiphon sp. Lineage (NCBI taxonomy): Bacteria > Bacillati > Chloroflexota > Chloroflexia > Herpetosiphonales > Herpetosiphonaceae > Herpetosiphon > Herpetosiphon sp. Next base: position 95,014 of record NZ_DOPT01000063.1, read on the forward strand.
CAATCGCGATCGAACAAAAATCGGCCTCGAAAAATCCGCGCTCAACTGTGGGCACGGTCACCGAAATTTATGATTATTTGCGGGTCTTGTTTGCGCGGGTTGGGGTGCCACACTGCCATAAATGCGGTAAAGCGATCGGCTCACAAACTGCTGAGCAGATGGTCAATCGGGTGCTGGAGTTACCCAAAGGCACGCGCTTTATGCTTTTAGCGCCGATGGTAGCCGCTCGCAAAGGCGAATATAAAGATATTTTCGATGATGCCCGCTCGCAGGGGTTTTCGCGGGCACGGGTCGATGGCGAAATTCGTGATCTGCAAGACGAAATCAAACTCAATAAAAAAGTTAAACATACAATTGATATTGTGGTTGATCGCTTGGTCGTGCCAACCGAGGATGACGAAACCTTTCGTTCACGACTTAACGATAGTGTTGAAACCGCGCTACGCACCGCCAATGGCACAATTATTATCGCTATTCCTGAGTTTGCCCAACAAACCGAAAAATCAAAATCCAAAAAAGCCAAGGCCAAAGCGGTTGCTACCGAAGTTAATGAAGAAGAATTGTTGCCCGAAGAAGAATCGCGTATTAGCGGCATGAACGCTGCTGGCGATATTGTGATGAGCGAGGATTATGCCTGTGTTGATTGTGGCATCTCGTTCCTTGAACTCAACCCACAAATGTTTTCGTTCAATGCTCCCCAAGGGGCTTGCCCAGAATGTGCTGGCTTGGGTACGCGTTTAGAAGTTGATGCAGAACTGCTCGTGCCAAACCCGAATTTATCGTTGCACGATGGTGCGGTAACCTATTGGGGCGAGTTGCGCAAAAAAGTTGGTAGCTGGGGCTATCGCGCTCTGCAAGCCATCTCCGCCCACTATCAATTTGATCTTGATACACCGTGGAAAGACCTCAGCCCGCGTGTGCGTGAGATTTTGATGCAAGGCTCAGGCAGTGAAAAAGTCAAGCATGTTTGGAGCGAAGGTCAGTCCAAGGGCGAGTATTATCGTCGTTGGGAGGGCTTGGGCGCAGAAATTATGCGCCGCTTCCAGCAAACTGGTGTTGAAAATATGCGCGAGCACTACCAACAATGGATGAGCGATCAGCCTTGTCATGCCTGCCATGGCGCAAAATTGCGGCCTGAGAGTTTGGCAGTGACGGTTGGTGGTGAAAATGTGCAACAAATTTGTGCCAAAACTGTGGCTCAAGGCTATGCCTGGGCCTGTGGTTTAACTGGCAGCGATGCCCACTGGGTGAGCCGTGATGGTTTGGATACCACGGTATTGCCGTTGTTGGCTGCCGCGCCAACCCCGACCAAACTCGATGGTCGGCAATTGGAAATTGCTGGCGAAGTGCTCAAAGAAATTCGTGAGCGCTTGGGCTTTTTGTTGAATGTTGGTTTGCACTATCTCACGCTCGATCGCTCAGCTCCCTCGCTGTCTGGTGGCGAGGCTCAGCGCATCCGCTTGGCTTCACAAATTGGGGCGGGCTTGATGGGCGTGATGTATATTCTCGACGAGCCATCAATTGGCTTGCATCAACGTGATAATCGCAAATTGATCGATACTTTGACCAAACTGCGCGATCTTGGCAACACCGTAATTGTGGTTGAACACGACGAAGATACCATGAAAGCCGCTGATTGGCTGGTAGACTTCGGGCCTGGCGCGGGAGTCAACGGCGGCAAGGTGGTCGCTGAAGGTCGGCCAGAATATATCAGCAGCAATGGTTCGTTGACCGGTAGTTATTTGTCGGGGCGCTTGAAAATTGAAGTGCCAGCAACCCGCCGCCCAGCCCATGGTCATATTACTTTGCGCGGTGCAACCCACAACAACCTCAACAACCTTGATATTACGATTCCTTTGGGCACGCTGGTCGCGGTAACTGGGGTTTCTGGCTCAGGCAAATCCTCATTGATCACCGAAACGCTCTATCCAGCCTTGGCAAATTTGCTCAATCGCGCCCAGCTGCGGGTTGGCAAATACGATACGCTCGAAGGTTTAGAGCAACTTGATAAAGTGATCGATATTGATCAACAGCCGATTGGCCGCACGCCGCGCTCGAATCCTGCAACCTACGTCAAGTTATTTGATCAGATTCGTGAGGTGTTTGCCAATACGCCTGATGCTAAACTGCGCGGCTATGAGCCAGGCCGCTTTTCGTTCAACGTTAAGGGTGGGCGCTGTGAAGCCTGCCAAGGCAATGGCGAGCAAAAGATCGAAATGCACTTCTTGGCTGATGTGTGGGTGCGCTGCGATGAGTGCAAAGGCAAGCGTTACAATCGCGAAACCTTGCAAGTGCGCTACAAAGGCAAAACGATCTCCGATGTGCTGGATATGGATGTGCACACTGCGCTCGAATTCTTCGAGAACCACCCCAAACTCAAGCGCGTGCTGCAAACCTTGCACGATGTTGGTTTGGATTACATCAAACTTGGCCAATCGGCGACGACGCTCTCTGGTGGCGAGGCTCAGCGGGTCAAATTGGCCAAAGAATTAGCGCGGGTGGCCACTGGTCGCACGATCTACATTCTCGATGAGCCAACTACAGGCTTGCACTTCGCCGACGTACAAAATCTGTTGCGGGTCATTCAGCGCTTGGTCAAGGCTGGCAACACGGTTTTGGTGATTGAACACAGCCTCGATGTGATCAAAACCGCCGACTGGATTATTGATCTTGGGCCTGAGGGTGGTACTGGCGGCGGCTATATTATTGCCCAAGGCACGCCTGAAGAAGTGGCCTTGCATCCAACTTCGCACACAGCAGTCTTTTTGCGCGATTTGCTGAACCTTGACTGAAATTAATTAGAAATCCCCGCTAGCTACGCATTAGTGATGGCTAGCGGGGATTTAATGTTAAAAATCTTAGAGTTTTGTTGTAATGATTCAATGGGTTGATAACCAGTTCTACTATGCCCTCACCCCCTAGCCCC
>NZ_DOPT01000020.1:0-46920 GCF_003512625.1 Herpetosiphon sp.
GTCCCAATGTTGATGTGGGGCTTGTTCCGCTCGAACTTTTGCTTAGCCATTGAGTGTTAGTCCTCCTACAATCCCAAATGGGGTTTTGTAAGTTTCAATGAAAACGACCCGCACAAAGTGTCGGATCGTTTTCCAGCATAGGTATGGAGCCCTTGACGGAACTCGAATCCGTGACCTCACCCTTACCAAGGGTGTGCTCTGCCAACTGAGCTACAAGGGCATTGTCTGTGACATGGAAAACAAATTGGTGGGCAGGGAGGGATTCGAACCCCCGTAGGCGTAAGCCAGCGGATTTACAGTCCGCCCCATTTGGCCACTCTGGTACCTACCCGCTTTTTTTGTAAACCTGCCGTATTCCGACAGCGCAGCTGATTATAGCCGAAGATTGATTGCTTGTCAAATTGTAAGAATCTGAGCCAATTTTTGGATACCTGCTTGCCATTGGTGCGGTTCGGTCAAGGCCGAGAGCATAATCCGACAATCATCGATCCAATCGAAAAAGAAGCCTGGATGCACCAACACCCCTTGTTCGATCAAACGCACGACCAAGGCTTCATCATCGAATTCATCGCGTACTTGCAAAAATAAATAATAGCCACCATCTGGCTCGCTCCAAATCAAGCGTGGGTGCTGGGCTAAATGCTCACGGGCATAGGCAATATTCGCTCGCACTCGCTCAAGCATCTGATCGATAAACGGCGGCGCAGCATGCAACAAATCGGGCAGCATCGTCTGAATTAATGTGCTACAACTCAAAAAGGTATCGTTGATCAGTTCTAAACGCTCTGCATAGCCTTGAGCCGCTTGATTCAGCGCAATCCAGCCTAGTTTGAGGTCGGGCAAGGCTAAGAGCTTAGAAATGCCATTCAATTGAAATACGGGTACGTCGGGATGCAGCCCGCCTAATGCTGGCACATGCGATTTGGCCAACGCAAACGGCGCAAACACTTCATCGCAAATCAATGGAATTCCTAGTTGATTTAATGCGGCGATTGGCTCGCTAATAATTGCCCCAGTTGGATTATGCGGTGAAATTAATAAAATCGCCCGTGTGTTCTGATCAGCAGCGGCCAGCAACGAAGCCTGATCGATCACCCAATTGTTAGCAGGATCAAGCTCGTAGGTACGCAACTCAACGTGATGCAAATCGGCCAAATATTCAAACAATGGATAGGTGACATTTGGCCCAAGAATATTATCGCCTGGTGCGGTGAGCAACGAGAACAACAAACTATAGGCCTCGCTGGTGCTGGCAGTAATAAAAATATCATCAAGCGTTAGCGCCAAAGCTGGCCTGCGCTGAGCATAATAATCAATAATTGCCTGCCGAGTTGGCTCCAAACCGCGTGGATTTGGCTCGTAGCACCGTTGTGACCAATATTTTTGGGCGGCTTGCTCCAGCACATCGGGCGGAAAAAGCAAATCTTGCTGCGTTGGGTTACTACTGGTCAGATCAATAAAATGACCCGTCGCAGCGCGACGAGCCATTTCAATCCGGTTGGGCGTTAAATCAGTATCATCAAAAACCACAAGCCAAATTCCTAAATTGCAATATTCTTTTCAGCGATAATTTTGGCAATTCCATCACGCAACGAGCCAGCGGTGCGCAGGCCTTCCCAAGTAATCCCCAGTGCCACCAAGGTGCTCGCAACATGAGCGCGAATCCCGGTAATCACACATTCAGCGCCCAGCAAACGAATTGCGCGGGCTAGTTGAATTAAGTGCTGAGCAGTAGCCGTATCAACCACTGAAACCGCTGTGATATCCAGCAACACCGTGTGGGCACGCTCTTGTGAAACTCGATTCAGCAGCAATTCGGTCAAATTTTCCAGCCGTTTGCTTTCGAGGTGACCAACGATTGGCAACACCAACACACCATCGAGCACTGGAATAACTGGCGTTTCGAGGTCGCGCACCAATTCAAGCAAACGAGCTTGTTCAGCTGCTTGACGCTCGACCTGAGCCAAAGTTTTAGCTTGGGCTGCTTGAGCTTCTTCGGCAATTCGGCGGCGCTCATTGGCCTCGTTGAGTGATTGACGCAGCGTGTTGCTCAAACCAAGCAGCAACAAGGCAATCATCACAATCCCGCCGCCAATAAAGGCCGGAACCAACACTTTTGAAATTAGCAGGTTGAGGTGTAAATCATTCAGCCATTTTGGCGGAGTTTGTTCAACTCCATTCAAAATCGCAAAAATAATCGTAAAAATCACGCCAATCACTGCCGACCATGTGATTAATTCGTGGCGATCAGCGGTAACTGCATAGATACTGACCACACTCGTGACCGAAATTGCAATCAAATAGCCATTTTGGAAGAAAAGTGCAATTTCAAGTAATGCGACCATCGAGCTAATCAAGGCTGCCCATAAACGCCATTGAACAGGCTTGCTATTGGTATACCACAAAATCCCCGTTGAGCCAATCGATGAGATCGATAAGATCAACATTTGGACCCAAGCACTGTTGCCGCTAAAGAAATTGAAGAGAAAGAGGAAAAACAAGCTTAATGCAGTTGAGCCATTGACAAATATCCACACCAAATGGATGCGATCAAGCAAGGTTTTGCGGGCAGGAGATAGTTCGTTATCGTCGATGGCGGCGGGTAGCAAACTCATTCAGAACGCCCTTTCTTTCGAATGGTATCTTCTATGTCGTGGGCGGTGAGCGATACCATTGCCACTATTGATAACACGACAAAACCGAGCAAAGCCAGTGGTGCGATGGTTAAGGCTCCTGCATAGAGCAAGATAATGCCTAAAATCAACGTTGCAAAGGCAGCTACGCCAAGCTGTTTTGCAGATGGTAGTGATCGTTGCATAGTGAAAGACCCGTTGGGAAAAATGGTTATTCTTGAGTATGACATACTCGGTCGCTTCGCGCAACTAGAAATAACAGGACTATAGGACTTGATTTATGGGTTACCTAGGCAGTTTCGCTACCATCAAGGGATGAGTTCGCACCCCCTAATAGTACCAAGGGGTATCATACGTTTGGCCTATTTGAATCAACTGCAACTACGCTCAATTCTTGGCTCAGATCATTAGATTTGCCGGCTAGGGCTAAATAGTTGCTCATTTTAGCTGCTCAGGCATTCACCCATTCTAGATACTTGACTACTCACAAGGTTGAGGGCGCTCCAGATGATCGCTGCAATGCGTCAAACTGGTTCTCAGCTAGCGCTGAATTGAATTATAATGACTGAGCGAGTGTGCGCCGTTGCACAAGCGTACCACCTGTGTAGGAGAACAGAATGCAAGAACAATTAGCTGATTTGAAGGAAAAAATTGGGGTTGCTCAAGATTTATCGTATGCTAGCGCTGTGTTAAATTGGGATCAAAGCACCTACATGCCCGCTGGCGGGGCCGAAGCTCGTGGTCGCCAAATGGCCACGCTCAGCCGCTTAGCCCACGAGCATTCCACCGCGCCCGAAGTTGGTCGCTTGCTTGAACAGCTCGTGCCGTGGGCCGAACAACAAGATCCTGAATCGGACGACGCAGCCTTGGTCTTGGTGACCAAGCGCGATTATGACCAAGCGGTGCGCGTGCCCAGCGAGTTTATTGCTGAATTGTATTCGCACGTCGCCAAAACCTATACCGCCTGGACCCAAGCTCGCCCCAACAACGACTTCGCTTCAGTCGCCCCATTACTCGAAAAAACCCTTGACCTCAGCCGCCGCTATGCTGAATTTTTCGGCCCCAGCGAACATATTGCCGATCCACTGATCGATATGGCTGATCAAGGCATGACGGTGGCAAAAATTCGTGAGATTTTTGGACCCTTGCGCGAACAACTCGTGCCATTGGTCAAAACCATCACCGAGCAACCTGCCGCTGACGATAGCTGTTTGTTGCAACACTACCCCGAAGCTGAGCAATTGGCCTTTGGTGAAAGCCTCATTCGCGAAATTGGCTACGACTTCGAGCGCGGTCGCCAAGATAAAACCCACCATCCCTTCATGACCAAGTTCTCGATTGGTGATGTGCGGATCACCACCCGCTTCCGTGAAAACGATTTGAGCGATGGCCTGTTTAGCACAATTCACGAAACTGGCCATGCCGTCTATGAGTTGGGCGTAAATCCAGCCTACGAAAATACCCCATTGGCAAGCGGAGCTTCGGCAGGAACCCACGAATCACAATCACGCTTGTGGGAAAATGTGGTTGGTCGCAGCCGCGCCTTCTGGCAATATGCCTATCCCAAAGCTCAGGCCGCTTTCCCCAATCAACTGGGCAAGGTCGATTTAGATACCTTCTATCGGGCGATTAACAAAGTGCAGCGCTCGTTGATTCGCACCGATTCAGACGAAGTGACCTACAACTTGCACGTTATGATTCGCTTCGATTTGGAATTGGCCTTGCTCGAAGGTAAATTGGCAATTCGCGATTTGCCTGAAGCTTGGCACGAACGCTATCGCAGCGATTTGGGCATTACCGCACCCGATAATCGCGATGGTGTGCTGCAAGATGTCCACTGGTATGGTGGGATTATCGGTGGCTCGTTCCAAGGCTACACGTTGGGCAATATCCTCAGCGCTCAAGTTTTTGATGCTGCTGTGCGAGCCAATCCCAATATACCAACTGAAATTAGCCAAGGCCAATTTGCCAACCTGCACAATTGGCTGAAATCGAATATGTACGTTCATGGCCGCAAATATAGCGTACCAACCTTGATCCGCAAGGTTACAGGCCAAGACCTCAGCATTGAGCCGTATATTCGCTATCTCCGCACCAAATACGGCGAACTCTATTCGTTGTAAAATAAGCGTCTCGCACAGTAAACGTTTGTCGGGGTTGGTTGCACAAACCAGCCCCGCTTGAGAATTGTTCATGGGTGATTGCATGGATCGGTTGCTTTGGTTTCGCAAACCACGTTTGCTCAATCTTCTGGCTGGTTGGCGTGATCTCACAGCCCTCGTCGCACTCCGCGCTAGTATTCTTGCTACGACCTCGCACTTAGCCGATTATGCCGATGGGATCGCTGATCAGGCTGAGAGTGTCGCGTTTGATTATGCTTTTTTGCTTGGTGAGTTGCAGCAAATTAGCGAGGCCCAGACCCTCGAACGAGCGCATTACTATATCGAGCGGCTGGCTCGGAGCATTGCCACCGTGCGCACCACCGCGATCAACGATATTAACCTCAATCGTTGGAAGGAATACGACGATATTAACACTGATAGCCTGTGGATGATCGATCGCCGCGATGGCTCGGGAGTGCATTCGGCGGGCTATTGGGGCAATTTTGTACCGCAAATTCCCAATCAGCTGATGCGGCGTTATACCAAACAGGGCGATTGGGTAATTGATACCTTTGCAGGCTCAGGCACAACGTTAATCGAAGCCCAACGCTTGGGTCGCAATGTGCTGGGCGTTGAGTTACAGCCGCATATGGTCGAGTATGCCAACCAAGCCGTCGAGCGCGAGCCAAATCCGCTGGCGATTGTGGCGCGTTCAGTCCATGGCGATTGCACTACAATCAATTGGCAAGCACTTTTAGCAGATTATGGTCAGTGCCATGTACAGTTGGCGATTATGCACCCGCCCTATTTCGATATTATCAACTTCAGCGACGATGAACGCGATTTATCCAATGCACCTTCAGTCGAGGATTTTCTGGGCCAAATGGCGGCGGCGGTGGCTCAGGTTAAGCCTGTTTTGCAACGCGGTCGGCATCTGGCGGTAATTATCGGCGATAAATATATGCATGGCGAGTGGGTGGCTCTTGGATTTCGCACCATGGAAGTTGTACAGCAGCAAGGCTTTCAACTCAAAAGCATCATCGTCAAAAATTTTGAAGATACCACTGGCAAGCGCCATCAAAAAGAGCTATGGCGCTATCGCGCCTTGGTCGGCGGCTTTTATATCTTCAAGCACGAATATATTTTTCTATTTCGCAAGAAGTAATCAAGAGGTCAACAGAACATAGCGCATAAAAGACAACAATCGATTCCAAATTTATTTTTTCACCACGAAGAACACGAAGAACACGAAGGAGTTAGATATTAACATTACTTAGCGCTCTTCGCGCTCTTCGCGGTTAACACTCTACTCTTCCTTTTTGCGCCAATAGCGCGAGCCAGTCCCATCGCGCTCGAACAGTTTGACATCGATCAAGTAGCGGCGCAGGTTGGCTACATCGCTGCCAGTGTGCGGCTTGAGCAGCTCGTTAATTTCGCGTTCGCTATATTCACGGCCAAACTCAAATTGCTGGGCAAAATACTCCAAAATCGGAATCCGATCGATGTGTTTGCTAGGCCAAGTAACCATGCGCCCTTCACGATTGAAAAAGCGTTGAATGCTGGTTGGCACTGCTGATGCTGATTGAGCTGAGCTACTTGGGCTTGCGCTTGGTTGATTGAGCGTTTGCTCAAGCGCCGCCAAGGTTGCCCCGATGTGGCTTGTGACCAAGCGATAGCTCTTGGTTGCGCCGCCCGCCCGCCGCTCCTGCACAAAGCCAGCATTGCGCAAAATATTCAAATGGCGCGAAACGCTCGATTGCGGTAGTTGGGTTTGGCTAATAATTGCTTGAGCCGACAATTCGCCCTGCGCCAAAAGCTCCATAATTTGAATCCGCGCGGCATCGGCTAGCGCTTGCAAGCGAAATAATAACTCGTTGCGACTCACCACCCGTGGCTGAAGCTCGTTACTGATGCCAAAACCAATGCCAACCCACAAACGCTGGCGATCAGCCAAAAACGTGGTTAGGCTGCCATTTTGGGTCGCGGCAAACAGTACAATTTGGCGTTGTCCCTGCAATTGCTGCCACTCTTGATTAACTGCATAGCCCAAGCTTTGGCGAAAACCTTTGAGTGCGGCTTCATTGGGAACTTGGGCTTGGAGCTGGCGATTGAGTTGGCTGATTGCAGTTTGGGCTTGTTGCCACTCAGCTTGCAAGCAAAGTTGCCACATATGCTCAAGGTGTTGGCAAACCCGCGCCAACAATTGATCTGGTTGTTGCATCGCCGCCAAAAGTTCTTGTTGGGTCGCAAGTTCGCTATAAATGCCAGCATTGCGCAAGGCCTGCCACAGCCGTTCGCTGGTGAGCGGCCCAGCGCTCGCGCTCAGTTCGAGCAGGTGTTGTTGGAGTTGAGCGACCCATTGATTTGGCTCGCTGCTGCCTAGTTCGGCCAAAAAATCATCCATGGGTTGGCTAGGGTTTTGCGGTAATAAACCAAAGCCCAAGCTTGCCACCAATTGATTATCGGCCAATTGCTTGGCGCTAAGTGCCTGCGCCGTCCGTTGAACCCAAGCTGAAGCCCCACGAATTGTCGCTGCCCGATTGAGCAATTGCAGCGTGTTAAGGCTATCAGTGACCGCTGATGATTGAAGTTGCATATTATTTCTCACTAATTTATTCAATAATTGGATAATTGAATAATAAAATATTGAATAACTATGTAAATCAGTCTTACGATGGATTTCAATATTGAATTAATTCGATAAGTGTGCTATAGTGCTAGTGGAGGCTGAATTATGACTGGCATTATTGAACTGATTGCCCAAACTACTGGCTGTTGTGCGCCCGCCAGCGCTGGCTTGAACGAAACTGAAGCCGAGGCGATTAGCGCCGATTTTCAGGTGTTCGCACATCCGGTACGGGTGCAATTGCTGACGCTGCTGACCAACTCAACTGACGATGTTTGCGTCTGCGATCTGGAGGCAGCGGTCGCGGTCAAGCAGCCAACTGTCTCGTATCATCTTAAGTTGCTGCGCGAAGCTGGCTTGGTCAGTTGCGAACGGCGTGGGCCGTGGGCCTATTATCGGGTTGAACGCGAACGCCTTGCCAGCCTCAAAGCCCGCATCAACCGCCACTTGGATACTTGGAATCGCTAGCCTCAGGCTAGCTTTTTTTTAGCTTTTGAATTGAATTTTTTCAATAGGATGGCCTATGCAACTTGAATTAATCACTTCAGATCAACAGCCAACATTCGAGCATTTATTGAGCACAGTCGGGTTGGGTAACGAAGGTTTAGCCACGGCCCAAGCTTATGGCTGGTGGCAAGACGGCAAGCTACAAGCTGGTGGCGCACTTGAAATCTACGGCGAGCTTGGCTTATTGCGCTCAGTCGCAGTTAGACCAGATCAACAAAACCAAGGCTTAGGCGCGGCTTTGTTGGATGCTTTGGAGCAACAAGCCCGACAACTTGGCTTGCAAACACTCTATCTTTTGACTACCAGCGCCGCCAAATTTTTTGCCGCCCACGGCTACCAGCCAATCGAGCGAGCCGAAGCCGATTCGCGCTTGCATGCCTCGGTGCAGTGGGGCAGCATTTGCAGCAGCGCGACCTTGATGGTCAAACACTTAGTTTAATTTTTTTGCTAGCAAGATTGAATTTTTTCAATGGAGAAGTGAATCATGAACGATCAATCGATTAAAGCCAGCGTCCAAGCCTATTATGGTGAATGGGCTGAGCAAGTGCAGCAGGAGCAGCCAAAAACTAGTTGTTGCAGCAGCCATGATATTTCGCTAAGCAGCACGCTCTACCGTGATACAACAACCGCCGATTTGCCCGCAACCGCCGTCAACAGCACCCGTGGTTGTGGCAATCCAGTTGTGCGGGCCGCCTTGCAACTAGGCCAGGTCGTGCTTGATCTTGGCTCTGGTGGCGGTTTGGATGTGTTGCTTGCTGCCAAACAAGTTGGACCAAGCGGCTTTGTCTATGGAGTTGATATGACCGATGCCATGCTCGATTTGGCCCGCCAGAATGCGCATAAAGCCCAGATTGAGAATGTGGCTTTTTTGAAAGGCGATATTGAGCAACTGCCACTTGAGAATGAGCAAGTCGATGTAATTATCTCCAATTGCGTGATTAACCTCGCTCCCGATAAGGGCATGGCCTTGCGCGAGGCCTATCGTGTGCTCAAAGTTGGCGGCTATATGGCGATCTCCGATATTGTGATCGACGGCAGTTTGGCTGATTTTCCTTTGCCTGAAGCCAGTTTACGCGCGGCCATGAACTGGGCTGGTTGTGTAGCGGGTGCGCCAACGCGTGAACAATATCAACAATTTTTGGCGCAAGCAGGCTTTCAAGCGATTAGTTTCGAGGTAACCCATCGCTATAGCTTCGAGGATATTGGCGGCAAGTTGCCCGAGGAATTAGCCGGATTAAGCGATTTGCAAGGCCAACAATTGGCTGAACGCTTTACATCGTGCTTGATTCGTGCCCATAAACAAATTTGAGTTTCACTTAAAATTGCCTATAATAAGCCAAAACTCGTACCATTTAAGATCAATCCATTAGATGTTTCAATGCATTGAAACATCTAATGGATTTTTATGCAAAGGCTTGTATGGGCACATTTAAATTAACATCAATCAAAGATCGGTATATTATTGTATTTGGAACATTTTGTATATTTCTATGCTATGCACTATTTATCTTCAATTCTGATGTGGCTTATTTAGCCTTTACTCAACCTCAAGATGATTCGTTTTATTATTTCCTACCGGCCTGGAATTTCAAAGCCTATGGATTTTATACCTTTGACGGTTTGAATGAAACATACGGCTTTCAGCCATTATGGATGGTTTTACTAACCATAATGGCTTTTTTTATATCAAGTAAAATTCTATTTTTCAAGCTTTCGCTTCTAGTGGGATGCCTGTTCTATCTCTTAACTGGCTTAATTATCTACAAAATCAGCAAGTTATTGATCAGGCAACGGCTACTAACATTTATTCCATGGTTTGTTTGGGTTAGCAATATCTACTTATTACGTATATTTGCTTCAGGTAAAGAAAATTCACTCTCAGTTTTTTTATATGCACTGATTGCTTTAAGCCTTCTCAATATCCATTTTAAAAATCGCCAACAATCAAGCCTGTATGGGTTAATCGATGCTAGCTTTATGCTGGTTCGGATCAACAATCTGATGTTTGTTGGGCCAATTCTGCTCTATCGGCTCTATCATAATCGTCAGCAAAAATCCCAGATTGGATTCTATTTAGCAACCTTTAGTTTAGTATTAAGTCTATGGTTTGGCTATAGCTATGCTGCATTTGGTACGCTTTTTCCCAATAGTGGCAGCTTAAAGACAGTTATTTCTAAACCTTCAATCGTCTATTGGCTTAATCAACAAACTGGCGTTGAGCTGGGTGGCATGCTTAGCTCACAGGAACAATTACTCTTACAGCATCCTGAATTTTTAGATGTTCCGCGGGCGAATTTCTTCTGGCAATATCTTAGTCAAATTGTGCCCCAAAAAGTTACAGATATTTATTTTGATCAAAAATTCTCGTCAATAACGCTTGTTTCAACGCTCAATCAAGTTCTTTTGCTGAGTATTGGGCTTGGATTAATTGGATTTTTAGGTGGATTATGGCAACGAAGCATTACCATCAATCAACAACTAATCAAATTATTAAGCTATTGTGGCATCATTGCCTTAGCAAATAGCGTGGTTAATTGGCTATTTTTTCAACGTTACCTCAGCTTTACGATTTGGTATCCAGTACCAGAATTATTTTGGTTTAGCTTGGTATTGGGTTTATTAGTGGTAGCAAGTATCATTGGTTGGCAACAATTAAGCCAAATCAAACCCATCATTAAGCCAGTGCAATACATAATGTTGCTAGCAATTGGCATATTTTTATTAAGCCCATTGAGTCGTTTTCCACAGGAGCTATTACCGCAAAAAACCAGTGAACATTATCGTGGAACCTATCGATTTTTCTCGTATATTTGGCAGGATGAAGCACTCAAAGCCACTAGTTGGGCCAACCAAGCATTAGCGCCAAATACGACTATTGGTTCGTGGAATGCAGGGATTGTTGGCTATTTTTATGAAAATGGTTCGACGATTAATTTAGATGGCTTAGCAAACAGCCCAGCGTTTGTCGATGAGGTTTTACGCCAGAATATTTTATTTACACGTGGCTTAGCAAACGAAAATGTGCTATGGAACTATATTCAACACCAGGATATTCGCTATATTATTGATTCATGGTATAGCGGGGAAATGGGCAAAAGCAGATTTATTAATAGTATTCCACCAGAGCATTATGAAATTATCTACGAGGGTGCGGTTACGTTTTCAGATGGGAATCGGCCTGATCGAAGAATGTATGTATTGAAATTGAAGTATTAACAATCAATGCGGCTAAACAAGCAATCGCTTAGCCGCATTCGCCCAAACTTACTGGCGAGCCGCCGCTTTTTGGTCGGCAATGCTCGGTAGGCTTTGTTCTTCATCCTCGCGGTTCATCCATTTGAAGAAAGCGATGGTGATTGCTAGGATAAAAATCGAGCCACCAGGAATCCACATAATCAACGCACCAATTTGTTGATCGGCAATCGCGCTGATGCCCCAAATCCGTGGCGCTAGCTCGTAGGTTGGGTACAACACGCTATCAGCAAAGGTGATCAAGGCACCCAAAATCGTTGGGATAATTGAATTCACAAAGTAATAGAGCATCTGCACCGGATACGACGAGCGTAATTCGGGCAACGGAATTAGCGATGGTGCCCACAATAAAATTGCGCTGCCCATCATCATTTGATGTTCGAGAATGTGCACCAGTTCGTTGCGCAAGGCCAAATCGTAGAATTGGGGAAAGTGCCAGCCATTGAAGGAAATATTAAAGGCACTAAATGCCACGATTGGGTTGACGGCAAAACGCACAATACTATAAACCCATGGCAATTGCACCAAAGGCCGCAGTAGCCATTCGGGGATGCCAATTAACAACATTGGGGCACAAAACATGGTCAAAATCATATGTTGAACCATGTGCATGGTAAAAAGATAGCGATCAGCCCAAATGCCAATTGGCGACATGATCGACAAACCAAGCGCCAACAAGCCGCTTAAGAAGGCAACAGCCTTCCCGACTGGGAAGGCTGCTGGCCCGCCTAGGCGCTTGCGAGCTGGGCCAACTGCCCAGAGATAGCCAACTGTTGCGGCGATTAAGCCAAAAAGCAGCGGCCAATCAAGCGTCCAGTCATTCATTTGCTTACCATAATTCTGGTTGGAACAGGGCAAAGAAGCCCAACATCATCAACAGCACACACACAATTGGGAAGACAAACAGCGTCCCAAACATGCGGCGATCGCCTTTAAGGTGCATATAGAACATCATCACAATTGCGCCTTTGATTGTCATCAATCCAAGCAACAATGCGACTTCTAATTGTTTGGCCATAATCTCAGCTTTGTTGATGATCGGTAGGGCAATTTCAATCCCCGTCATCACCAACAAGACAAAGAAGATGATCACATACAACTTAGCATGGCTGTGATGAGCTTCGTGTTCGGTTGGGGCGTGTTCATCATGACCGTGGGCCATTATGTACTCCTTGGATAAATAATGGTTAGATCAGATAGATCACCGTAAAGATCAAGACCCACACTAAGTCTACAAAGTGCCAATACAAGCCGCCTAGCTCGACAGCCATATAATTGCCAGCATTGTAGCGCTCAGGGTGGCGAATTGCCGAAACCAATAATGATGTGAGCCAAACCACCCCAACTGCAACGTGGGTTCCGTGGAAGCCGGTTACAAAGAAGAAAGTCGAGCCAAACATCATATTTTTAATCGTCACACCTTCGTGGACAATGTGATAGAACTCGTAAACCTGACCACCCAAGAAGACCAAACCACAGGCGATGGTTGCTCCCAACCAGAAGCGGAAACGCTTTTGGTTGTTGGTTTTAACCCCATCCAGTGCCAACACCATTGTCAAACTACTGGTCAACAAGATGAAGGCTAGAATCGAGGTCAGCACATTATCGCCAAACAAATTACGAACTGCCGCAACATCATAATTGGCTTTGCTTGATGATGGTGCTACAACCCCGCGCATTGAGAGGTGAGTAACCACCAAAGCTCCGAAGAAAAAGACTTCTGAGCCAAGGAACGTCCACATGCCCAGTTTGCGTAAATCGAGGCCACGCCCAGGATCATTTTTATCGATATCGCGCACGACTGCCTGTGCCATAGATTCTCCCAAATAACTGGGCTCGATGCCGATCATGCAATCGACACCGAGCAAGGTTGTTTACAGCACCGGATCTTGGGCAATTTCGCCGACCCAGCGGTTCATGCCAACGAAGGCAATTGCCAAGGCCACCAAGATCAATGGAATCCCAATCAATGGCGCAGAGGCGAGGTTGAGCATGCCATAAGCTAGCACAAACAAGCCAAACGAGAAGATGATTGGGGCAAACGATGGCGGTGGCAAGTGGGGATGGAAATCATAATTGATCGTCATGCCTCGACCTTCGCCGCTATATTTGTTATCCCACAAGGGGCGACGGCTATGCACAATGTATTCCACATCGAAGTTGTGGGCTGGTGGTGGCGAGGTGGTCGCCCATTCCAGGGTTGCGGCATCCCATGGGTCGTTGCCCGCAGGAGCGCCCTTGCGCAAGCTGATAATAAAGTTGACGATAAAGACCAACGTACCCAAGGCGATACAAAATGCCCCAATCGTTGAAAGCAAGTTGTAGAAATCCCAGCCTTGGTTTTGTTGATACGTCCAGACCCGCCGTGGCATACCTTGCAGCCCAAGCATATGTTGCGGGAAGAAGGTCAAATTAAAGCCCAGCATTAAAATCCAGAAGTGCCATTTGCCGATGCGTTCGCTCATCATCTTGCCAGTAATTTTGGGGAACCAATAGTATGATGCACCAAACAAGGCAAAGACAGCGCCACCAAACAGCACATAGTGGAAGTGAGCAACCACAAAGTAGCTATCGGTAACTTGTAAGTCGAACGGCGCAGCCGCCAACGAAACCCCGGAAATCCCGCCGATCACGAACATGGCGATAAAGCCAAGGCTGAACAGCATTGGGGTTTTGAAGCGCAACTCACCGCGCCACAAGGTTGCTAGCCAGTTGAAGATTTTGACCCCCGTCGGGACAGAAATCAACATCGAAGCGGCAGCAAAGAAGGTGTCGGCAATCACGCCCAAGTTGGTGGCAAACATGTGGTGTGCCCACACGGTGAAGCCCAACACCCCGATTGCAACCCCAGAGTAGGCCACAAACTCGTAACCGAAAATCGGCTTGCGTGAGAAAACTGGCAACATTTCTGAAACCACACCGAAGGCGGGCAGAATCATAATGTACACTTCGGGGTGACCGAAGAACCAGAACAAATGTTGCCACAACAGTGGGTCGCCGCCAGCAGCAGGCAAGAAGAAGTTGGTACCAAAGTTGCGGTCAAAGAACAGCAAGGTGATCCCAACCGTGATGCTTGGCAAGGCAAAAATCAACAAGAATGAGGTAACGAAGCTCATCCAAACGAACAGCGGCATCCGATTAAAGCGCATGCCAGGTGCTCGTAGCCTGATGATTGTTACGATGATGTTGACCGAGCCAGCCAGCGAGGAAACCCCCAGCAGCTGCAAACCTAGCACCCAATAATCCATCCCTCGGGTAACCGAGTAGGTGGTTGAGGTGAGTGGAGCATAAGCAAACCAGCCAGCATCGGGAGCGCCGCCGCCGAACACAAAGCTGGAATACATGACAATCCCGCCGAACAACAAGAGCCAATAGCTCATGGCGTTCATGCGCGGGTAGGCCATATCGCCTGCGCCAATCATCAAGGGCACAAAATAGTTCATAAACCCAGCGTTGACAGGCATAATCGCCATAAACACCATGGTTGTGCCGTGCATCGTAAAGACTTGGTTATAAGCTTCGGGTGTCAGCAGCGTATTTTGGGGCGTACCAAGCTGCAAACGGATGAGCAACGCCTCAAGCCCACCGATCACAAAGAATAAAAAGGCAGTCACAGCATACATGATGCCAATTTTTTTATGATCGACAGTGGTGATCCATTCCAACCAACCCCGCCGTTGCTTAGCTGGGGCGTGATGGAGGGTACTTACGTCAGTTGCCATACGGCCCTCCTACTGCTGACCTTTAACACTGGTGCCAGGATTGAGGCTTTCCAGATAATCGACTAACTCGGTAATTTCTGCTTCGGTCAGGGTATCGGCCTTGATCGCGGTGGTCATAATGTTGCCACGTTTGACTGCATCAGGGTCGTCTAACCAGGCATAGAGATGTTCACGGGTGTTATCGGTCGTGCCAGCGGCAATCGTCATGCGGCCACCGAAGTGGGTCAAGTCGGGGCCGGTAATACCAGCGGCGTTGGTGCCACGCACCACGTGACAACCGATACAATTTTTGGTAAACGATTCGGGCAAGGTGGTGTTAACCGCCACTTGGCTTTGCTCGCTTGACCATTTTTGGAAGTCGGCAGGGCTGGCCACAACCACGCGCATTTTCATATAAGCATGTTGGCCACCACAGTATTCGGCGCATTGACCCCAAAATACTGCTGGCGAACCATCGGCCACGTCATCGGCTTTAAACCACAAGCCACTCTCGCGATTGGGCATCACGTCGCGCTTGCCAGCCAAGCCAGGAATCCAGAAGTCGTGGATTACGTCAACCGAGGTCATTTTCACGTCGATATAGCTTCCTGATGGAATCCATAGCTCGTTAGCAGTGACCAAAGGCTTACCGCTGGCATCCTTAATATCAGGATACTGGAACTCCCACCACCACTGATGGCCGATAACCTTAACATTTAAGGTATTGCCAGCGGCTTCGTCGGGCATAAACTCGATTTTGCGAATCGTGTCGAAGGTAAAGACGAAAATGACAATCGCAATAATTGCTGGCACGATTGTCCAAGCAATTTCAACCTTCGTATTGCCATGGATCTGTGTGGGAATCTGCGAACTATCTTTTTGCCGATACTTGATGATCGAAACGATCAACCAGGTTTGTACGATCAAAAAGACCACAACGCCCAACCAAAACAACAATTCCGAGAGATTGTAAATTGCGCGGGTGCTCTCGCTTGCTGGGTTCAGGGTCGTCTGAGGGGTCTTCTGACCGCACGCTGCCAGTACAACGCTTCCAAGCAACAGGGTTGCCGTAGGGCGCAGCAGAGCCTTGGCAGGCGAACGATTGGGCATCCATGCCTCCTTGCTAAGACCGTGTTCTCCAAATCGTCGTTGGCACCGCGAACATCCGCCACCAAGTCGAACGATTGGCCTTTCCAATACTACTAAATCAGAGTCAACTCCACTCAAACCGCCCACGCGCAATCTCGTGGTGGCATGAACTTGGAGTTGGGGGAGTTACTGGTTCGCTATCACCCCAATTGTACACTGTTATCGAAAACTCTCAAGTTGACATATGGCTGCGTACAGGCAGTGATTGATCGCTCAATGAGATAGTATCAAATCTTGTTGCTCGTGTCTAAATCTTTTACCTGCAATTTTGAGCCAAATATGCATGGTTTGGACTATTGGATTGCCCGAACACGCATTTTCAGTCACAGATTGGCCAAGATTTTCACGATTATGTTCTCCCAGCCCATGGCCCATAGCCAAAAACCTTGCATGCTCTGCGCCGCTGCATTGAATTTCATCTCTCATCCTTCCCCCTTCTGTTCGTTGTTCTATGTTCTATGTGTAATGGTTTATTAGGTTGGCAACTGTTCTCCTGTGCCCTCACCCCCAGCCCCTCTCCCACGGCGGCGGGCGAGGGGAGCACTCCTGGAGCGGTTCCCCCTCGCCTGCTGGGCGGGAGAGGGGGCTAGGGGGTGAGGGCACGAGAATTGGTTGTTAATGGTATGAACCATTACATCGCTGTCCGCTGTTCTTCTTTTGCCTTTTGCCTTCTGCCTTCTGATTTCTGCCTTTATCCATTAAACCACCGTTAAAAATAGTACTTTGGCACTATCTTCGTGGCTCTTGAAGTTCTACGGGCTTGCCTCTATGATTCAGGCATAATTCGTTCGTACCGAACTTGATATTTTTCCTGCGCATCATGGGGTTTGTCATGACAAACGTTGTTTTATCGTTGCCTGTTTTTCATGCAACCGAAGGGCTTGGCGCATTTCTCGGCGATTTGCGTTCATGGGTTTTTCGTTCAAAAAATCGGGCCGCCCGCCACTTTGGCTTGGCGCATACCACAATTATGCGCTATGAAAATGACCAAATTTTGTGTCCGCTGGGCTATATCGCCGCCCTCGCGCAGTTGGTGATCGAGCAGTTGGATCTGCCGCCCTATCAGCGTGGGTTGGCCGAGCAGCAATTATTAGCCACGATTCAATATGCATTAACTGAGTATGCGATTGACCACACGCCGCTGGCAACGTGGCCTGAGTTAACAAATTTGGCCGCAGCTTACTTGGCTGAAGTGCAGCAGCAAAAGCAGGAGCAGGCTAAAACTGGTCCATTGATGGGCGTTTTGCACGATTGGGGCGATGCGCCCGATGTACAGAATTTTGTCGGTCGCGAGGACGAAACTGCTACCCTTGTTAAATGGTTACAGCTCGATCGTTGCCGTTTGGTGGCGATTATTGGGTTGGGCGGTATGGGCAAAACCAGCCTTGCCACCCGCGTTGCCCAACAAGCCCAAGATGATTTTAAGGTGATCGTCTGGCGTTCGCTGCAACAAGGTCAACAGGCCAATGATTTTCTGTTGGAATGTTTGCACCGGATTATGCCCAGTCCCAATTCGGCCTATCCAAGTCAATTTGAGCACCGCCTAAGTGTGTTGATCGATTATTTGCGTACCACCCGCTGCTTGTTAATTCTCGACAATATCGAGGCTATTTTGCAGCCGCAATATCCAGCTGGCCGCTACCGCGAGGGCTATGAGCAATATGCCCAACTGTTTCAAGCAATCAGCGAGCGTTCCCACGAAAGCTGTTTGATTCTGACGAGCCGCGAAAAACCCTATGAATTCAATCGACTCGAAGGTGTGCATACCCGTTCGATGGTTTTGACGGGACTTATGCGCGATGATGCTCAAATGTTGCTCGATAATCAAGAGTTGTATGGCACGCCGCAACTGTGGCAGGAGCTCATCAAGCACTATACTGGCAATCCTTTGGCCTTAAAATTAGTTGCCCAAGTGATCAAAACCATGTTTTTTGGCCAAATTGCTGAATTTTTGCAGCACGAAGAATTAATTTTTGGCGATGTGCGCACAATTTTGGCTCAGCAATTTGAACGTTTATCCGACCAAGAGCAAGAATTATTGTATTGGCTCGCAATCGAACGCCACACGGTCAAATTAGCTGAGCTTAAGCATGACCTGGTGCGTTCAAAATATCAACATATGCTGCTCGAAACCCTTGAATCGTTGCTGCGCCGTTCGTTGGTGGAGCGGCATCAAGATGGGTTTATGTTGCATAATGTGGTGCTCGAATATACAACCGACCGTTTGATCGACCAAATTGCCCAAGAATTACTCGATGGGACGCAGGGTTTGCTCTATCGCCATGCCTTGATCAAAGCCAACAGCTTGGATAGCATTCGCGAACACCAAAGTCGGGCAATTTTGCGGCCATTGCTGCACCGGATTTTCGTTGAGCTTGGTCAAGAGCGTTTGCTGGCAAGCCTACGTCAATTATTGCAAACCATGCAGCCCTTGAGCGCATTGGAAATGGGCTATGCGCCAGGTAATATTTTTAATTTATTGGTTGAACTCAAGGCCGATTTGAGCCAATTTGATTTTCGGCATAAACCGCTGTGGCACGCCAACCTACGTGGCATCAACCCCAAACAGCTTGATTTGAGCCATAGCGACCTTTCGCGCAGTGTGTTTAGCGAACAATTTGGCGCATTGATTGCCCTAGCCCGCGATCCAGCTGATCGTTTTTTGGCCGTAGCAACCGCTGATGATCAATTGATTGTTTGGCAAAACTTAGATCTGAAAAAACTTTGGCAAGTACCCAGTAACCACGATGGCATTCGGGCAATCTGTTTTAGCGGCGATGGGCGCTACTTGATCAGCGCTGGTAACGATGGACTCATTCGGCTGTGGGAGACCAGTCAAGGCCAGAACCCACGTATTTTAGCAGGCCATACCCGACCAGTAATTGGCGTGGCGATTGCGCCCCAAAGTCAACAATTAATCAGTGCCAGCCTTGATGGTGAGGTTCGCCTGTGGGATCGGCTCAGTGGCAAGTGTTTGCATCGTTTTAATGCGCATGCCGACGGTTTAAGCAGCATCGGGCTAAGTGCCAATGGTCAATACTTAGCAACGGCAGGGCTTGATCGTCAGATTAAACTTTGGCACGGCCCACAGTTAAATTATCAGACCACTATCACGACCCATCACGAGCCAATCGAAATTCTAGCGTTTAGCCCCAATCCAACGATTTTAGCGGGCACTGGACTAGATGGCGATGTCTACTTGTGGGATTTACAAGCCAACCAGTTAATCACCAGTTTGCCCAACGAAGATCGCGTGTTTGATCTGCAATTTAGCCCTGATGGAGCTAATCTCGCCACCGCTGGCCTTGATCAATGTATTCGGATCTGGCAGGTAGAAACCGCTCACCTGACGCATATGCTCTACGGCCATGCCCATTGGGTACGGGCTTTACACTACAATCGCGATGGTTCACGGCTCTACTCGGTCAGTAGCGATCAAAGTTTGCGCATCTGGGAGCAAGCTAGTGGCCGCTTGCTGCATACACTCCAAGGCTATCGCGGCGGTGTACGCAGTTTGGCTTTGAGCAACAACGCTGATTTATTATTTAACGCTGGTGAGGCTCAAGCCGTCACATTATGGCAACTAGCCGAGCCATTCTATCGCCTGAATCTACCGCAAGCAACCAACAATGGCCGCGAATTAGCCTATCATCAAGCCAGCCAACTACTGGCAATCAGCCAAGAGCAAGTAATTCAACTCTGGGATTGCCAACGTTTGCAATTAGCAACGATCTTGACTGGTCACCAAGCTTTGATTCGGGCGATCGCCTTTCGCCCTGATGGCAGCATGTTGGCAAGTTGCAGCGAAGATCATACTGTTCATGTTTGGTCGATGCCTCATGGTCAGATTGTCCAAGTCTTTGGCTGTCACGATGATTTAGTTACCACCCTCGCTTGGAGCCAGAACGGCAGTTTATTGGCAACTGGCAGCGCTGATCGCACGATTCGGATTTGGGGCGTAGCTGAACATAGTTGTTTAAGCTTGTTGGCGGGGCATAGCGCGGGCATTATCAGCCTAGCCTTCAGCCCCGATCAACGCCATTTGGTCAGTGCTGGAGCCGATCAACAGGTGCGCATTTGGGATCTGAGCAACCAGTGCTATGAAATTGTGCTCTTGCATAAACCTGGCTTGCTCAAAGCGGTGCAATGGTCGGCTGATGGGCGCTGGATTGTGATTGCGGCTGGCTCGCTAGCCCTGATTTGGGATTGGCAAAACCAACAATTGGTTCAGCGGTTTGAGCATCAAGCAGCCGTCGATAGCATCTGCCTCAGTAGCGATGGCCACATGCTGATTACTGGCGATCAACAAGGGGCAATCGCCATCTGGCAACTCGCCACTGGTAAATTGCTCAAAAAACTGCACAGCGATCGTCCTTATCAAGGGCTGATCATCAACCAAGCCATTGGTTTAAATGCAGCCGAGCAGGCCAGCTTGCTCAATTTAGGCGCATTGATCAATTAAAACGCTCACTCCCTTCAAGGGTAGATTTTGTAGTCGATTGGCAGTCCCTCACCCCTAGCCCCTCTCCCGCCCGCGAGGCGAGGGGGACTCACGAAACCAAACGCCCCTCGCCTACCGCAGTGGGAGAGGGGTTGGGGGTGAGGGAAAATCTCAACATCAATCCAGCAAATTCTGGTACAATCGGCGGCGTTGCAAAAAATGAACCAAATTCATGAAAGGAACCAGCAATGCCGGATTATCTCTACGATCTCGAAGCCCAAGAGCTTGCCAACGGCGATTGGGCTTTGGTGATTCATTGCGAGGCGGCCTATGCCCAAACGGTCAATATTGCCACACCTAATTTTGCGATTGAACGGCGTTTCGATGCAACTGGTTACGCTGCGGTGACGATTCCACGTCAGCAGTTTAATGGCATTAACGCCAGTGATTTACAGATTCAAATTCAGACCAAAATCAATGTGTGATCGTTTTTGACACAACCAAATGCTATGCTAGGGCTAGGTTAACAAACTCTATGAAACGCCCAAATCAACATAATCACGCTTGCGATTTCGCTTAAATGTAGTACAATTAGCACAGATGTTTCATCACAGACACAGTACGTTTGAACCAGTAGAAAGCTTTGGTGATAGCCATGAACAATCGCGCAATTGCCCAAATTCTGTTTAACATTGCCACGTTGCTGAAGCGCCAAAACGCCAATCCCTATCGGGTGCGGCGCTATCGCGAAGTAGCTCGCGCCATTCTCCGCCTGCGCCATTCCCTCACCGAACGCGCCTTAGCTGGCAAAGCCTTAGGCATCAACAAACTTGGGGCCAGCCTCACGCGCAAAATCACCGTGCTAGCTGCCCAAGGCCAACTCGATTTTTACGACGATTTGTGTGCCTTGCTGCCACCCAGCCAACAACGCTTGCTGAAAATCGCGGGCATTGGGCCAATTTTGGCCGAACGCATTAGCCAAGAGCTAGGCGATGTCGAGCTAGCAACCTTGCTACGTGAAGCTGCCTACCAACGTTTGACCGCGATCTGGGGGGTTGGGCCACAACGCGCCGATCTGATTGTCTCGAATATGTTTCCCGATGATCCGCCACCGCCAGCCAATGCTGCTCACAGTGCCCGCAAAAGCAACATCATCTACACCCAACCAACCTTATGGGAGTATGGGCAAAAAGCCGCCTAGGAGGATGCATGACCCGACCTGCCACCCAAGCCGAGCAGCCAGAGCAAGAACAATGGCTGCTCGACGAGGCAAGTTTGCTCGATGCAAGCCTGCTTGATGAACCCGACGAGGATTTGCCAGAGGTTGATGCCCGTTTACAAGGCGGCTTCAAAGCCAAATTACAATTCGCCCCGCGTCCCTATCAAACCGAGGCCGTCGCTGCTTGGACGGCCAACGAAGGACACGGGGTGATTGTGCTGCCCACTGGAGCAGGCAAAACGATCACAGCGATGTTGGCAATTGCCAAGCTTGGGCTGCGCACGCTGATTGTCGTGCCAACGATTGAATTACTCTATCAATGGCGCGACACCGTGGTCCAAACCCTCGCGCTCGATCCAAAATTAGTCGGCGTGGTTGGTGATGGCCAGCGTGAATGGCGACCAATCACCGTGATTACCTATGCTTCGGCGGCCATGCCCGATGCACCACTTGAAAATTTGGGCTTGCTCATTTGTGATGAAGTGCATCATTTGCCTTCACCAGCCTATAGCACGATTGCCCTGCGCAGCCGCACGCCCTATCGCCTAGGCTTAACCGCCACACCCGAACGCAGCGATGGCTCGCATACCGCGCTTGATCGCTTGGTTGGCAAAGTGGTTTATCAGCGTGCGCCTGCCGATTTAGCCGAAGAAGGCCATATCGCCAAGTTTCGCGAAAAACGGATTTTGGTCGATCTAACTGCCGATGAGTTGGTGCGCTACGAAACCTTGATGACCACATGGCGCTGGTTTTTGGCCAAACATCGGCATAAATTGGCCAGCGGCGGCGATTTCTTCGGCGAACTCATTCGCCGTTCTGGTAGCGACCCCCAAGCTCGCAATGCGCTCCAAGCTCAGCATCAAGCGCGAATGATTGCGCTCAACGCCGAGAAAAAGCTTGAGCATGTTGGCCAACTGCTCAGCCAACATCCCAACGATAAAATCATCATCTTTTCGGAATACAACGCCTTGGTCAATACGATCAGCCGTCAGTTTGCCATACCCAGCATTACCTATCGCACAGCTGCTGATGAACGTAAATCAATTTTGGATGGCTTTCGGTCTGGACGCTATTCCAAGTTGGTGACGGGGCGGGTGCTGAACGAGGGCGTTGATGTTCCCGATGCCAATGTCGCGATTGTGGTCAGTGGTTCAGCCACGGCCCGCGAATATATTCAGCGTTTGGGGCGGGTGCTGCGCAAAAAGCCCGATGAAGCCTTGCTTTACGAGTTGGTCACGCGCAATACCAGCGAAGTTCAAACCGCCCGCCGTCGTAAAAAAGCCGTGGCCGCCCATAATCTGCAGGCGAAGTAGAACATAGAACAAAGAGCATAGAACATAACCCTTGGGATAAACCTCGGTTTTGAGCATAACAGAATAATCAAAACAATCTGTGGCTAAAAACGTATCTTCGTGCTCTTCGTGGATCAAGGCTTTAACGGAGAGCCGCAGAGCGATGGAAGGATGAAGGATGAATCTACGGTTAGAGATCAGAAGGATCATTAGGGCAATTCGTGACTAAAAACATCCTTCGTGTTCTTCGTGTTCTTCGCGGTTTCAACCCTTCGTGCTCTTCGTGTCCTTCGTGGATCAACCGCCGAATCTTTAGAGTATCGGAATCATTATGTCATTTACACCAGCCGATTTCAAATATACCAGCCGCACCGGTGAGCTTGGCCGCCAACTCTACCCGCATCAATTGCGCGATGATCGCTATTTGGCAGCGATTGACTATGCGATTGGCTATTACGAGCAGATGCTTGGCCGTGCGCGGCGTGAATTTGAAGCCGCTACCTTGCTGGAGTTTTTTGGCGATCCCAAGTTGGCACGCGGCTTGGTAGCCTGTTTAAGCCAAACCTATCGCTGGCATCAACCGCAACTAGCCGAAGTGCTCGATCAACCTACCTATGCCCAATTGGTTGAACGCGGCTTACGCAATTCAGCCGATTTTCGGGCCTTGCTGTATGCCCATGCCAATCAAACTCATGGCTTCATTTTGCCAAGCGAACGCTGGCCTGCGGTAAGCCAACTAGCCGCTGAATTGGGATTAACGCCCAGCCAATTTGAGCGGGTGCTCTACCTTGATGATGAGCAAGAAGCATTGTTGGTGCGCAGCGCCGAACGCCCAGAACCAAGCGCAATCGTGGCTTTATACAATTTTCATTCGCTCGAAACTGGTTTGCGCAACTGTCGTTCGTTGCAACTACGGCTTGATGGCGATATTAATGCCTTGGCCGTTTCAGCCCATAATTTAGCCCAACGCTATAACCTGCGCTACGAATTAAGCGAACCAGAAGATTGCATAGCGACGTTCGTAACCCTGACCTTGCATGGAGCCAAGGATGCGCTAGGCAATTGGACGCGCACAGGCCGCCGAATTGCCCGTTGTGCCTTGCGTCTACTAGCGGCCCATCCCAATGCGGCCAGTGAAGGCCTAATTCAGGTGCATATGCAGGGCAAAAATAGCCTAATCAAGCTGGCAAAACGCGAGTTGACGGTGCTTGGTGGCACTGCTCGTCAGCAACCAGACAACCTTGGCGATAGCTGGGAAACCACGCTTGAACAGCAATTTAGTCAAGCCTGGAGCCGCTTGGTTAGCAAAAGCCAAAATGCAGGCTGGCGCATTCGACGTGATCCTGTGCCATTTAGTTTGGCTCATCGGTTACTTGTCCCCGATTTCATTGCCCAACGCGGCAGCGAACGTATTCCGATCTTTGTGCCTGCGACCGAAGCGATGGCAGCGAGTTTGGCGCAGCGCTTGGTTGGTCAACCGAAGGTCTTGGTCGTAATTGCCAAAAGCTATCAAAACCTCTTGCGCAATTGCCAGGTTGCCAAAGTTATGTATCAAACCACGCCCGATATGCTGACGGTGCTTGCGCAACTCGAACAACTTACCCCAGCCCAAGCACCATTAGATCGCTGGAGTCGCCTAGCGTTGCGCTTCGATCAAGCTGGATTTGTGGCCGAAACCGAGCTTTTAGAAATTTTGGAATGCCGTAATCCTGTTGAAATTAGCTTAGCGCTGCGTGGTTGGCGCGAAGGCACAGCCCAGTATGTGCCAAATCTTGGCCTATTTACGCCGCAAAAACTGCGTGAATTAGGTAGTATGCTTGGCAAAGCCGCCTAGGAATTCCTCTCACCCCCAACCCTTCACCTCGCTCGGCGGTAGAGCTTTCAAGGGTAGGTTTCTGTTGCGAACCACAGATAGGCTGGTTCATCGCTGGATGGATGACGACCCTGATTGTGATTGAGGGGGTGCAGGGGGATTAAAGCCCCCGCGTCTCCCACCTTGAGGCGGGACGGAAGGGTGGTGATCACCATAAATCTACAAAATGTACTAATAACCCGATAAACCCTAAAAATAACGAGGATTTATGCTGGCAATCAAACCATTTATTGGCCAACATTGTGAAACTACCACCAGCGGAACCTTGCTCTATCAACAAGGCATCGAGCTTTCTGAGCCGTTGCTGTTTGGATTGGGCGAAGGCCTAAGTTTCATCTTTTGGCACATGAACTCAATGCCGATGCCCTTTATCGGCGGACGCGTCAAGCCCGATCAACTAACCGAAACCCTTGCCAAACAACTCAACCTCAAACTTGAGCGCCAAGAAACCAGCTCGTCAACCAAGGCTTGGGCGATCGTCAAAGATTTGCTTGATCAAGGTCAAGTCGTTGGCTTGAAACTTGATTGTTTTTATCTCGAATATTTTAGCAATCCAATTCATTTTGCTGGTCATTATGTGGCGATCTATGGCTATGATCACGATCACGCTTATTTGGTTGATACCCATCAACAGGGTAGCATTGTGCAAACATCATTAGCAAGTTTGGCCCAAGCGCGGGCGGCCAAAGGCTCGATGGCCTCAAAAAGCATGGCTTATACCCTAAAACCACAGGGCAGTTACGATTTGGCTCAAGCAGTGCGCCAAGCAATCATCAATAATGCCCAAGCCTATCTCAACCCACCAATTACCAACGTAAACTACAAAGGCATTCGTAAAGCGAGCGCCGCCTTACAGCCATGGTTTGAAGCAAGCGCCAATATTGAGTATGATTTTTGCACCACCGCCCTGTTAATGGAACGAGCCGGAACGGGCGGCTCGCTGTTTCGCAAGCTGTATCGTGATTTTTTGGCCGAGGCCAGTACAATCATCGCTGCTCCACAGTTACGTCAAGCTGAACCAACTTTCACCACGATTAGCGAGAACTGGCAAGAAGTCGCAAATTTGCTCGATCAAGCGGGCAAACAGCACGATCTTGGGGCAATTCAAAAGGCCAGTCGGCTGATGAACCAAATCGCCGAACAAGAATATACAGCGATGCATCTGCTGGCAACGCTATAACAGCTTGCATAATCAGCCATGATCGGGCACAATCAGCGGGAGATTGTGCTGTTGCCTCGGAGTTGCTATGAAATATACTGCCACGATTGGGCTAGAAGTGCATGCCCAAATTCTTACCAAATCGAAAATGTTCAGCGGTTGTAACGCGGCCTATGCCAGCGCTCCCGCCAATAGCTGTATCGATGAAGTCAGCATTGGCTTACCTGGCACCTTGCCAGTTGTCAATCAGGAAGCAATTCGCAAGGCGGCGCTGCTTGGTTTGGCGCTCAATTGCGAAATTCCTGAGTATTGCGAGTTTTCACGTAAATCGTATACCTACCCCGATTTGCCCAAAGCATGGCAAATTACCATGTACGATAAGCCAATTTGTATCAATGGTGAGCTAGAAATTACCCTTGGCAATGGCGAAACCAAGCGAGTTGGCATCACCCGTGCCCACCTCGAAGAAGATACGGGCATGTTGCAACATGGCGATGAAACCCACTCGCTGGTCGATTACAATCGCTCTGGCGTGCCGTTGCTCGAAATCGTCAGCGAGCCTGATATGACCACGCCCGAAGAAGCCCGCTTGTATGCCACCAAATTGCGCCAAATTTTGGTCTTTTTGGGGGTCAACAGCGGCAACCTCGAAGAAGGCGCGTTGCGGGTTGATGCCAATGTTTCAATTCGCCCTGAAGGCCAAAAAGAATTTGGCACCAAGGTCGAGATCAAAAATATGAACTCGTTCCGCAATCTTGAGCGGGCTTTGGTCTATGAACTGGAACGCCAAGAAAAAGTTTTGCGCGAAGGTGGCACGATTATTCAAGAAACTCGTGGTTGGGACGATGCCGCAGGGATCACCTTGAGCCAACGCTCCAAGGAACATGCCCACGATTATCGCTACTTCCCTGAGCCAGATTTGCCGCCGCTGGAGTTGAGCCGCGAGTGGGTTGCTGAGCGCCGCGCCGAGTTGCCTGAATTGCCCGATGCCAAATTTGCTCGATATCTTAGCGAATTTGGCTTATCCAAGCAGGATGCCGCCTTGTTGAGCGGCGAACGTGAAACCGCCGACTATTTTGAAACCATCGTGGCCACCGCTGGCGCAGCCAATGCAAAGCCCGTTGCCAACTGGATTACCGGCGAGTTATTCCGTTTGATCAAAGATGGCGCAGAAACCCTCGCCGAGGTCGCCAAACGGGTTACGCCTGCCAACCTCACCAGTTTGATCGACGTGGTTGCCAAAGGCGAAATCGGCAGCACTGTCGCCAAGCAAGTCTTTGAAGAAATGTATCGGACTGGCGAAACGCCAACTGCGATTATCAACGCCAAAGGCTTGCGCCAAATTAGCGATAGCAGCGTTTTGACCCAAGCTGCCCGCGATGCGATCGCCGCTAATCCCAAAGTGGTCGCCGACTACAAGAGTGGCAAATTGCCAGCGATCAAGTTCTTGGTTGGTCAGGTGATGCGGGCAACCAAAGGTCAAGCCAATCCACAAGTCGTCGAAGAAGCGCTCAAAACCGAGCTTGATGCCACCAATTAATCGGATTAAATCGAAAAGGCGGCGCAACGCTTGAACGTGTTGCGCCGCCTTTGGTTTAATTAGCGATATTCGACCCACACCACACAGCTAAACCCCGGCACGCTGATGCTGCCAAGGTTGCGATCAAAGCTCGCCTGCGCCAGCACTGGATCATAGCCATTTGCCAGTAAGGGGTGCAGTTGCAAATTGTAATGACCAAAACTGGCATCGCTATAACTTAAATCATGGTGCGAGCCATTGAAAGCCACCACAATGCGGCTAAATTGCTGATCGCACTGCTCGCCTACACCATCATCAAGCACCATCAGCACCAAACCAACCACTTGATCAGGCCCAGTATTGGGAAACCAGACTTTTTGCTTGATCAATTCAGCACTGTTCAACCGAAACAAGCCTGAGCTACGCCGAATTTGTAGCATCGTTTGAAAATGCGCATAGCTAAATGCCATATCCTCAGGGGTTGGCTTGAGTGCAGGGTTGGCTAACAACGGCCCGACCGTGGCCCAATGTTCATGGTTATCCGCCGAGGGCGGCAAGCCCGAACCCCAAGTATTCTGCTGGCCCGTCCAATCGATGCGATTAAACCAATCGCTGGAGTTGTAGCTGTTGCGATCCAGCGATTTCGAGCGCAGCAACTCATCGCCAGCATGAAAAAATGGAATTCCTTGGGCTAAGGCCACTAAACTCAAGGCCAAATTGTGCATACGCACCCGCTCGGCGATTGGCGATTCGAGCGGGGCTTTGACTTGCACTCCATCAAATAAGGTTTCATTATCGTGGGCTGAAACATAGGCAATATGATCATCAGGACGTAAACCATAGGCTGCTGGTTTGCCATTGATATACAAGTGGCCGCCCAAAGTTTGTTGGCCTTCGCAACTGAGGATTGGATACTCAGCCAAATTGCCCGCCAAACTCAGCCGCACCACATCGCTGAGCACCGCAACTTGATAATGGCGCTCAACAAACGCCCGCTGTTCGTACACATTAGGCCGATCAAGCAAGCCTGTGGCAAAGCCCTGCACTTGAAAACCAACAAAGGGGCCGCCACCCCGCGCCGCATCGCGCAGACGATCGCTGAAGGTGCCAATGCCCGTACCAGCCATGGCATATTGCGAGGCATTTTCGCCGCGTGCACCGTCGGCAACTTCGCCAAAATTCCAGCCCTCGCCATACACATAGATCGCTTTACCATCAACGCCATGCTCAGCCAACGTCAAACTATCGAGCATGGCGCGAATCGCCAACATATTACGCTTCAGATGATGGCCCATCAAATCGAAGCGAAAGCCATCAACTTTATAATCGACGGCCCATGTGCGCAGCGAATCGAGCATTAATTTTTCCATCATATGCTGTTCGCTAGCGGTGTTGGCGCAGCAGGTGCTGTTGCAAACATTGCCATCAGCATCCAAGCGATGATAGTAGCCTGGCACAATTCGGTCGAGCACGGCGCAACTGGCTTGACCACTCGAATGGGTATGATTGTAAACCACATCCATCACCACCCGCAGCCCAATCTGATTCAGCGCTTGAACCATCTCGCGAAACTCGTAGATTCGCGTTGAACCATCAGGATCGGTGCTATACGAGCCTTCGGGCGTGGTGTAATGGCGAGGGTCATAGCCCCAATTGAAGCCATCACGATCGCGAATTGGAAAAAGATAGGCTTGCTGCTCAGTCGAATCAGCAGGCAAACTGGCTAAATAGTCAAAATCAATCCGCGTGCGATCAGGCCGATGTTCTTCAATGGTGGCAATATCAAAGACTGGCAGCAAGTGCACATGGCTCACCCCGGCCTTAGCCAGTCGCTGCAAATGTTGCATGCCATTCGATTCAACTTGGCTAAAGGCTTTATAGGTGCCACGTAACTCAGCTGACACACTCGAATCGGTGATCGAAAAATCACGCACATGCAGTTCGTAGAGCACAATATCGGTGGGCTGGGTTAGGCTGGGCTTGGCGAGTTTGCTCCAACCTTTGGGTTTAAGGCGTTGGCTTTGCAGATCAACAATTTGCGAATGTTGGCTATTGGTCGATAAACTCAGCGAATAGGGATCAGTGACGCTATTTTGCTCAAATTGGCCAGTGCTCGGCACAAACACATCGACCAAAAATCGATAAAACTGGTTCTTCCAACTGGGCTTGCCAACGATGCTCCAAACTCCAGTCTGAGGGTCAAACATCATCCCACTGCGAATCGCGCGAGTTCCCTTAGCCGAATCAGCGTAGAGCAACAGACTAACTGAGCGAGCGGTTGGTGCCCACAAGCGCAAAATCGGGCGTTTCTGCTCATCGAAACTCACCCCAAGCTCGCCAGTGTAATGATACAAATCATCAAGCACCCCAGGAATTTGCAACGCCGTCGCATCGATCAAACTCTGATCATCAGCGTGATAGGCCTGCACCGCCACTTGGCCACGCAAGATTGTGGCAACCAAGTCGTGGTGTTCAGGGGCGAGGCGCAAGACTGGCAAGCCCTGCAAATGCGGAAAAGCCGCTGCCAACGTCGAATCTAAGCCCAAGGGATCACGTTCGAGCGGCAAAACCGTGCCATGCTGAATTCCCTGCGGCGTTAGCTCCAACGAACCATCAAGCGAATAATGCAACTCATAGCGAGCATTGGGGAGCGCATGAATATTCCAAACAATCGTATCGCGACGCACCCAATACGCCCGCAGCCGGTCAAGCTGCCCGACGCTGGGCTGCTCTTCAACAACAGATTGATCAAGCATCTTAATCTCCCATCACATGGGTAAACTCGTATGTATAGCACATTATATGCAACAAATTGGCAATTTGCTTAATCGTTCCAGCGTGCTTGCCACTGACCATCGGGCATATAGGCCCGCCCGCGTCCTTCTTCATCCCAGACAATCAGTTGGCGCTCGTGAAAAATAATCGTTGCCCGAGTACGCGCTACTTTTTCATCGGTTGTATTTTCATTCAAACCCCAGGCCGTGTAAATTTGGCCATTGATGCGGCTGACTGCACGGGCATCACGAAAACCCAAGCGCTGGGCAATTTGATCGTTGGTAAAGCCATGGGCCACCAAGGTCATCACTTCGCGCTCGGCAGGCTCAAGCAAATCAAGCGCCGATTGCTCATCACGGTGGCGAACTTCTTGCACCCGACTAGCAATATCGGGGTCGATAAAAGCCCGACCTTGAAAGGCATCGCGCAGCAGTGGGGCAACCATCGCTGGTAGTAAATAATTGCTTTTGCGCACATACGCATAGTGACTTAGAATGCCCGAACGCTGGAAATCGCGATAATAGGCATCATCATCTTGGATCGAATAAAACACCACTGGAATCCGCGGATGCTCACGGCGAATAATCACTGCTGCTTGAATGCCATTAAGTTCACTGGCCAAGGCCACATCCATCAAAATAGCTTGCGGCGTATGTTGAGCACACCATTCAATTGCATCCTCGCCGCTACCAGCCTCGCCAATCACGGTTATCTCTTTGGTAGCCTGCAACCCAGCAACCATCGCCGCCCGCAATGCCGGATGATCTTCAACCACCAATGTTTGGATTGTCTGCATGGGAGAATCCTTAGCCAATTATCATCAAATATATGCTCAACCTTAATCTTTGTGTCAAGCAATTAAGTGCAAAGCCATGTTAATCTTTTAATTATTGGGGATCGGGAGTCAGGGTTCGGGGTTCGGAAGGTTTTATAGACGTTAAGGCAGATGATGGTTAAAAACATGGCTCATGCAATATACAGATAACTAATCCCCGACCCCCAACAACCAACCCCTACCCATACAAGGAACCACCCGATGAAACGCTGGTCTTTGATTGTTGGCACTTTGTTCGTTGTAGGCTGTAGCGATGCTGCTATGCTTGTTGAAGCTCCCAAACCTGCTGCGGTGCAGCAAATCGCGATCGCCACCAGTGCCCCGACCAGGGTTGTGCCGACAGCGACTCCAGCACCAAGTGCGACCCCAGCCCCGCCAACTGAAACACCCGTGCCCCAACCACCACGGGTCGGAATTCAAGTTGGCCATTGGCAAACCGAAGATTTACCTGATGATTTGGCTAAATTTCGCACTTCAACTGGGGCATTTGTCAATGGGATTACCGAATCGGATGTGAACTTGCCAGTTGCTGAGCAAGTAAAAGCCTTGCTTGAAGCCGAGGGGATTACGGTCGATCTGTTGCCTGCGACCGTGCCAGTCGCCTACAAAGCCGATGCTTTTATCTCGATTCATGCCGATGGTTCGACCAGCACCAGCAGTCGCGGCTTCAAAATGGCCACCCCATGGCGAGCCTCTGAAGCCAGTTTATTATTGCTCGATAGTTTAGTTAGCGAATATGCCGCTGGCACTGATATGCCTCAAGATTCGGCGATTACCGCCAATATGCGCGGCTACTATGCCTTTAGTTGGCGGCGACATCGCAATGCCATCGCCCCAACCACCCCAGCCGTGATCGTTGAAATGGGCTTTTTGACTAATCCCACGGATCGGGCGTTTATGCTCAATCAATCAGATGTAATTGCTCAGAGCATCGCCAATGGCTTGCTGCGCTACCTCGAAGTGCGCGATCCCAATGATTTAGAAGCGCTGCGGGTAATTGAATATGCGATTCAGCGCCCCAAAACTGCCGACGTGACCGTGCATTCAGCACCCGATGCTGAGTCGCGGGTGTTACATACGCTGGAAGAAGATCAACGTTTTATGCCATTTCGCCAGCGTGATGGCTGGTACGAGGGTTTTGTGCGTGGTAGCTCGAATATTGTTGGCTGGGTGCAAGTCAGCAATATGCAGGGCACAAGCGACCAACTACCACCACCAACCGATCGCTGAGAGTCCCTCACCTCCTAGCCATCCTTCCAAGAGTGGGTTTTTAACAGTGGTTGGGTGGAATTCGCCGTAGATGTTCATGCCCTCACCCCCTGACCCCCTCTCCCGCCAAGCGAGCGAGGGGGAACCACCACATTATGACGGTTGGGCCTCCCTTCTCCCGCCGCAGTGGGAGAAGGGTTGGGGATGAGGGATCTTAAAACCCAGCCTTGGAAGCTAGCTGCCACCATCGTGAGAGAAGGGAGCGAGGGAAATGCTACAAGCTTTGCAACAGCCACAACAAACCCATGCCAGTTCCAATCGTCAGCAGCACATTATTGGTTTTCCAAGCAACCAAGGCCGCTACCAAGCCCGCAATCAAGCGCTCATTATTGTTGAGCAATTGATAACGATGCTGTTGATAGATTAAATCAGGCACAATAATTGCCATCAGCACGGCAATCGGCACAAATTGCAAACAGCGTTGCAACCATTGAGGCATGCTGGTTTTACCCGCAACGCTAATAAACGAGAGCCGCAGCAAAAATGTCACGCAGCCCATGCCAATAATCAGCAGTAAAATCATCATGCCTGCCGCCCCTCAAGATACAAACCAAGCCCAACCCCCGCCAATACACTCAACACCAAGCCCAATTTATAGGGCAGCATGACCGTGGCTCCCGCCATAATCGCGGCGCAAAGGGCCACCGCCGCCAAGCGTCGATTTTTGATCGCAGGCATGGCCAAGGCAATAAAGGTCAGTGGAATTGTAAAATCGAGTTGCCAACTAGCCGGAAATTGCTGGCCAACGAGCATCCCAACTACCGCCCCAATTTGCCAAGTAATCCACATACTGATTGCCGCGCCAAGGTAAAACCATGGTTTGTAGTGCATATGGGGCTTGCGCTGATATAGGCTAATCGCCAAAGCATAAGCCTGATCGGTCAGCAAATAGGCACTAAGCCACTTCCAGCGCTGCTTCAATTGAGCAAAGTGGTCAGCCAATGAGGCGCTATACATCACAAAGCGCAAGTTAATAATCACGGTCGTCAGGATGATCAAGAGCATCGGGGTATGCTCAGCCAAGAGCTGCATCGCCACCAACTGAGCCGAGCCAGCAAACACAATCATCGACATGGCAATAGCTTGGGGAATCGATAAACCAACACTCATCGCGGCAATGCCCGAAATCAAGGCAAATGGGATAATCCCCACGGCAATCGGCAAAAACGCGCGAATTCCAGCGCGAAAGGTAGCAGAAATTGAGTGCATGGCGCTGCTCCAAAGCTTGTAAACTACGATTTAATTGAGCATAGCTTGATCCAAGATTAATTGCTTGGATGATCTTGCTAATTTAGCCTTGGCGACGATATTGCAGTGGTGTAACGCCTAAAACCCGCTTGAAATGACGGTTCAAATGACTTTGGTCGCTAAATCCGGTTTGCACGGCTACCTCGGCCAAGGGCAACTGCGTATGTAACAGCTGTTTCGCTTGATTGATTCGCAATTGAATGAGGTAGCCATGGGGTGGCAAACCAGTTGCTTGACGAAACATCCGCAGTGTATGAAACGGACTTAAATTGACCAATTGGGCCAGTTGCTCAAGCGAAATTGAATCAGCATAGTGCACCGCCAAATATTCACGAATCGTCGTTACCGCTTTGGGGTGCAGTTGCTGGGCGCTAAGCGCTGGTTTGCTTTGAGCATGGCGAATAATGAGTTGTGCCATCGTCCAGAGCAAGCGCGATTCGCGTTCGAGCGCAGTGGTGCTGGGGTCTTCCAACAATTGATGAAGTTGAAGCAGGCGCTGCATCAAAAATGGATCATGAATCACTGGCTGAGGAAAAAATGGGGTTGCTTGATTGCGCCCAGCTAATTGACTAGCAGCTTGCTGCAAGATTTGCGCTGGTGGATAAAACATACGATAGACCCAGCCTTGGGGCGTAGCCGCATGGCCAGTATGCACCACCTGCGGATTAATCACCGCAATACTGCCAGCAGGCATAAGCCACTCCGAGCGCCGCTGATAGGTAAAGGCCTGGCCACCAGCCTCAATCACCCCAATCGCAAATTCTTCATGGCTATGCGGAGCAAAACGCTGGGTAATATAGTGGGCATGCAACAACTCCAAGTTATTCAGCACCCGATCTTGCCAAAAATGCACGGTTTCACGATTAAGCGGCGCTTGCATAGCCAACCTGCTCCTTGATTGTCTCAAACCATTAACCAAAACAGCGCCGAGCACAAGGCTTCAGCGCTGCTTTGAATTTTGCGAAGTTTAGGAGAATGCTAGCCTTTGGCCACCTGTTGCTGATCAAGCATGCGTTGGGCGGCGCTTTGCAAAGCTTCGACCCGATCATCATCGGGCAACAATTTCGCCAATTGTTTATAGGTACGCACGGCCTGACCATACTCTTGTGCTCGCATCAGCACATCGGCCAATTGCTCGTAGGCATCGGCATCTTTTTGATCGAGCGCAATCACTTGGTGATAGGAAGCAATCGCTTCTTCGTAGTTGCGTTGCTGAATTGAGAGCCGTGCAATTTCACGCAACTGGATAATTGCATCCTTGGTGCGCAACGAAAGAATGTTAAAGCTGACCAAGTGTTGACGAGCTTCGGTGTCGTTGGGCGCGATCTGCACAATTCGGTTGTACATCTCGGCAGCTTTATCAACCTTGCCCAACGTCCAATACACATCAGCGACTTGCTGAATGCTCGCCACTGCATCCTTGACCAAGCCTTGTTTGCGCTGCAACTCAGCCAATTCATCCAAGCCTACCAAGCCCTCATCAAGATAGCCGCGCCGCATCATCAGCTGGGCATGGCGCGATTTGATTGGGATATTCTTGGGTGCTAATTGCAAGCCCGTGGCCAAAATCTCCAAGGCACGGTCAAGCTGGCTTTGGCTTTCGTAGTAAGTTGCCAACTCATCAAGTTGGGTCAAGGCTTCGTTTAGGCGGCCTTGGCGGAAGTAGATATCAGCCAATTTGGTGTAAGCTTGGCGGTCGTAGGGCAACAATTGCTTGACCCGTTGCAAGGCCTGAATTGCGCCTTCGAAATTCTCATTAGCGGCATAGGCTTCGGCCAAACGCCGTTGCAACTCACCCTCGTTGAAGGGTTGGGCAAAGGCATGCTTGGTGCTCATGGCTGGCACAGTGCCAGTCACCAAAATCGCCTCGATTTTGCGCAACTGTTCGATTGAGCCAGCAGCATTACCCTCGGCAATGTAGCTATCGGCAATCGCTTGATAGACCAGCACTGGCGGAACCAAGGGATCAGCATCAATTTCGAGCAATTCGAGCGCTTGATTGAATGAGTGCATCGCCGCCGGATGTTGCTTGGTTGATTGCTGAATCAAGCCCAAGAGAAACTGAATAATCGCCCGATCAGTAATCAGGGTGACGGCGCGATATTCGGCTTGCACATCGTTAAGCTGTTGCGGATTGCTAGCCAGCTTTTGAATCAAGGCTGCGACTGAATCCCAAATCGCATCGGGGAATTCGCCCATCATGGCCAGGGCAATATTGGCTTGGGCCATCACCACCAAATCATCGGGTTTTTGCACGATAACTCGGCGGAATTCTTCCAAGGCTGCTTCCCAACGTTCGAGTTTGAGCAACACTTGGCCATATTGAGCACGTAAATTGACGCTATCAGGTGCCCATTCCAACAACTTGCGAAATTGCTCCAAGGCTTTGACGGTTTGGCCTTGGCGGAATTGTTGGTTGGCAACATAGGCCAACTGCTCAGCGGCCTCATCGCTACGGCCTTGTTTGCGTAGCACCTCAGCCAATTCAGCCCGAATGATCGTGCTATCAGCCGAAAGATCGATCAGTTTGTGATAGACCCCAATCGCCTTGTGGGTTTCGCCCCGCGCTTTGTAGGTTTCGATCAACAAATTGAGTTTGGCGAGCGCTTGATCCATACGCCCCAAACGTTCGAGAATTTCAGCCATCCGCAGGTGAATAGCATAAAACTCCAGATCGTAGCGAATAATTTCATGACAGGCATCAAGCGCCGCATACAAGAAATTTTGCTCGGCAAACGATTCGCTGGCCTCAACCAAACGCTGAATCCGCTCGCTACGGCCTTCGGTATCAATTGGCGTGAGCGGCGCAAAATGTACTTCGCCAGCAGGTGGCAAATTGGCGGCCAGCACATCAAGCGGATCAATATCGGTAAGCATCGTTTGGGGTGCTGGGCCGGTATTAGCGCTAAGCAAGGCCTCAAGGCTGGCCATATCATCGACTGGGCTGGCTTCGACGCGACTTTTGGGACTGAGGAAATCGGTGATCGAGGGCATCTTGCCCCAAGTTTCGGTCTGTGGTTCAGGCACAGCCTCTTCAGGTGGCGGCGCATTCAAAATACCCGTGCCAAGCATGCGCAATTTCGACATCATGCTGCGGTCGGTCAGCTCTTTAGCCTTGGCATTGTATTGCGCCGCTTGTTCCGCGCCCCAACGTTTGCCCTGCAAAAAGCCTGCCAAGGTTGAATACAACGAGGCTGCCCGCGCCACATCGCCTAGTTCAAGATAAATCGCCGAGGTCGCTTCGTACATATCGATCAAATCGTTGGCTTCTTCTTTGCCGATCGATTGCAAATCGACATAGCGAATCGCTTGCTCAAACTCTTGGGCAGCACGTTCCATTTGGCCCAGCTTTTGGTAGATCGTACCAATTGCAAAGTGGGCAGAGAGGGCGTATTCATCGTTATGGCTGGCAATTTCGAGCACCCGCAAGGCATCTTTATGCCGCTCAAGCTCATCGTAAATCAAGCCCAAGCTATACTGCATGTCGGCGCGTTCGGGCAGCACTTCAACCACCCGTTCATACATTTGGGCGGCTTGCTCCAGCAACCCATTATTTTGATACTCAATCGCCTCATTGACCGCGCGTTCGATTTGTTCTTTGGTTTGCAAACGACCTTGATCGGGCAATTGATCGCCTGTGGCAGCAGTGATTAAGGCCTGCCGTGCCAAATCAACTTTCTTCTTGAATTCTTGGGCCGAGAGGCTAGCAGGGTCAACATTGAGGGCTTCGACGGCGGCTTCATCAGCAGCATCGTATTGTTCAGCATCATAAAATTGCTGACCCAAATGCAAATATTCACGGATTGCGCCAGGCTTATCGCCCGATTCAGCCAGTACCATCGCCAAGCGCACGCGGGCTTCTTCGTGGCTGGGGTGAATATCCAAAATATCGCGATAAGCTCGCACTGCCTTCAAAGGCAATTTTTGGGCGATCAAGCGTTCAGCCAATTGCATAAACAACTCGATCGCTTGGTCGGTATCGCCTTGGGCGCGATAAATCTTGGCAATATATTCGGTAAAAATCGGATTATCAGGATTGCGCTTGAGCAACTCCTGCCACAATTGCAGCGCTTGTGGAAGCTTATTGGTATGAAACAACGCGGTGGCGACAGCAATCCGAGCCTGCTCGTGAGTCGGAAATTCGGTCATGGCCCGAGCAGCTTCGGTTAAAGCTTTGTTCCAATCGCCAGCACGTGAGGCAAGCTGATATTGTTCTAACGCACGGTCAAAAATTGCTTGGTTCCCTGCCATCCGAACCCCCACAGACACAAGGATGAAGAACTTCGTTGGATGAGTAGCAGATCAACAGCCAGATACTTGGACTGACGAAATGTCACTCGGCCCGTTGGCGATCTTACTTGTATCGAATGTTATTGTTACGTGTTGTTTGTCGATAGTCTTTCGCTTGGATTACGGTTTGTCTACAGAGTTCCACATCTAATAAACGAGAGGCAATCCGTGGATCAAGCTTATCTAAATCGACATTAGTTGTAAAAACCGTTGGTAAGTGATTATTATAACGGTGATTGATAATTTGGAACAATTTTTCGCGTGCCCAAGCAGTTGAACTTTCTGCACCCAAATCATCAAGTACCAAGAGTTGAATACTGCGAATCTTGTCGAAACGCTCATCGTAGGCTACTTCGGAGTTTGGGCCAAAGGTCGAGCGCAAGTAATCGAGCAAATCGGGCACGACCATAAAGATCGTCTGATACTCGCGGCGCACTGCTTCGTTGGCGATGGCAGCTGCAAGATGGGTTTTGCCACAGCCATACCCTCCAACTAAAAGCAACCAACCTTTAGGTGCTTGAGCAAACGCCTTGGCTCGGGCAAAGGATTCGTTAACCCCAACGATATGCGAGTTAAAGGTATCAAAGTTTTTGGTTTCAAAGGCCTGCAAATTACTTTGTTGCCATAGTTTATCACGTTGGCGGCCTTCTTTTTCGGCAAGTTTACATTGGCAGGTAATCAAATGGCCAAAGTTCGGGTCGTTAATCGGCACATCCATGCAGAAATAGCCAGCGCCCTTACAAATCGGACAAGTCTCCTCCATCGGAATCGCCGCTTCTTCCGAAGAGGGCGGCATATTTGCCCGTGGTATATTTGCTGAGATCGAAAAGCTGCTCGGATCGATGCGACGTAGATTCTTTTCCATCGGTTTCCCACCGTTCTAGAATGCGCCGAATGTAGCGCCAATTGCGCACATTGGCTTCAACCGCTTTGGCAATGGCTTCTTCGAGCCATACAGCGGGATATTTGGCACTAGCCTCGTGCAATTGCTCAATCAGCAGTGGCGTGAGCAGGCCAATATTTTGTTCGTAAAGCCCAAAAATGGTTGGCTGCGCCGTCGGGCTAGCCTCGGGTGCAAGCACACGCTGGCCTGCTTGGCGCTCGACCCAATGCCGATTGGCTTGGGTATTGACCAAATACCAACTAACCACGCGGCCAGGTTCGGGGCTGATTAAGTGCAGTAATGTGCCCCGCTCAACCGCCAAACCCAAGGCTTCTTCTAAAACATCGCTAGTTGGGCGCAACTGCGAGACGGCCCGCAACGATTGCGCCAGGGCACTATCGCTGCTCAGTGCATCCCACGAAACGCGTTTGGCGCGGCCACGTTGCTGGCTAACCAACCAAAAGACATGCAGGGTTACTTTGAGTTCAGCCAAGTTGCTGATTGAAGGGAGAACATCGCTAAAGAATTCTGCCGGTAGCGGCACGAGATTCTCAGTTGAGAAGCCATGAAACGCCGCCACGGGTTGCCTCCAAAAGTAGCACTGCGCGATTTATCTAGCATCAATGATACCACATGCCGCAACGCTTGCGACCACCCATCCAAGTTGATCTTCCCTCACCCCCTAGCCCCCTCTCCCGCACGCGAGGCGAGGGGGAAACCCTTGATCATGATCACGGGATCGCCCCTCGCCCGCTGCCGTGGGAGAGGGGGCGGGGTGAGGGCATGTCAATCGCACGAGCACTAAGGAACTTCTTAGGCCCAGCCAACGTTATGGCTTTAAGCAAACCTTTACTATGCAACAAATTAAGCTAGTTTTATTTGAATGGAGTGTGTCATGCGTTGGATGTTTGGTTTTTTCGCGACCTGTCTAGCTCTCTGGCAAATCTCGCCAGCCGCCGCCTGTAAAATGATCGAACCGACTCTCGATAGCGTAACCCAACAATCTGAACTGGTGGTTATCGCCACCGTTACCAAGATTGAAGGCAGCCAAGCAACATTTAGCGTCGAGGCTCCGATCAAAGGGAATTTGCCGCAAAATGATCTCGATGTGCTCAATCATCAAATTAACAATGGAGCCGATTGCCAACCAACCTTGGGCGATGGCGAGCGCTTTGCTGAAGGCAGCCGCTGGGTATTGTTCCTTGTGCCAACCACACTCGACCCTGATATCACTTGGCAAACGGCTAGTTTCGGCGATTATGGGGCGCTCAAAGTTGAGCAAGATCAAGTCAGCTATACCGAACAAGGCACGCCGCAGCAAATTTCATTACCTGATATGGTCGAAACCTTGAGCAATTATGCCAGCCTCGCCCCCAACGAATTGGTCGATCCACTACCTGGCGGCGGGGCAGCAGCACCAGCAGTTGAGCCACAAATTTTGCCGGCCCCAGCCCCTGAGTTGATCGATACCGATCCGAATGCCAACCCAGTTGCCCAAGTTGATGTTGCACCAACTATTGCACCAACTGCTGCTGCTCCAAGCTGGCTGCCGTGGGTTTTGGTTGGCGTAGGTGTGGTTGCCGCCATCGGCGCATTGATTGGCTGGCAACGCAGTCGTCGTGCCTAAGGAGTAATCTGTATGCGTTGGATTTGGGGATGTTTGATCATATTAATCGTGCTGCTGCCTGCAACTCCTGCCGCTGCTTGCTCGATGATCGAGCCAACCCTTGATAGCTTGACCCAACAAGCTGATCTGGTGGTCGTTGCTACGGTCAGCAATATCGACGGCGATCAGGCTTTTTTCACCATCGATACAGCGATCAAAGGCTCGGTCGCCAATGAACCATTAAGCGTACTCAACTATACAATTGGTATAGATCCGTCCTGTAGGTCAGAGCTAGGATCAGGCAATCATTTTGCTGAAGGCAGCAAATGGGTTTTGTTTTTAGGTCCAAATCAATTCGATGGTTCAGCTGTTTGGCAAACCATTAGTTTTGGCGATTATGGAGCACTCAAGGTGGAGCAAGATCAGGTGCGTTATCACGAGCACAGCCAAGAACAAACTCAAGCATTGGCTGATTTGGTTGGTACACTAACCAATTACAGTATGGCTGGAATGGCCACCGCTACCATTTTACCAGCAGGCCAAACCGCTGAACCAAACGCACCCAAACCCATGCCAACCGCAACATTTGATGTTGTACCAATCGCCAACCCACCGCAAACAACCGAGCCGCCAGCCAAGCAACCGAGCAACATAGCTTGGGTATTAGTTGGGATTGGTGTGTTAGCCGGAGTTGGCGCATTGATCGGCTGGCGACGAAGCCAATAAAAGGCAAAAATAGGGGTCAGGATTCAGTGGCTAGGTGATTAGGTTTTGATCCACGAAGGGCACGAAGGGTGTAGGATTAGATAGTCAAATATATTGGTGACTAAAATATAACCTTCGCGATCTTAGTGCTCTTTGTGGTTTCGTTCGGCGTACCCTTTGTCCAGCAAAAAAGTATATTTCGATCCAATGACACAGCGTGCTACAATGGTTGCTATGACAGAATTCAAGCAACGGTGCTTCGCTATATGCCATCAACCAAGTATTATGCCTATCTCCAAACTTTTCAGGTCAAACGCTTGGAACGCGATTACAAATATCTCCTCGCCGAGCCGCAATATCATGGTTTAGCCCAATTTTTCCTTGAAGATATGTATGGGCCTTATGATTTTCATGCTCGCGATACCCAAGCCCGTCGTTTGCACCAATTTATTCACTTGGCTCCTGGCCTGAGCATCGAAGATATTGAGGTAACCCTCGATTTGCTGAACTTGACGGTCAGGCTTGATCAACAAGTCGCTGATTGGCTTGAACATAATAACTTCACGATTCCGTTTACCGAGGCTCAATACGAAGAGGCCTATTATCGGGTCAACAGTTTTGAGCCAAGGGTGCGCCAAATCGAGCTCATTAACGAATCACTACGGCGAGTGCATCGTTTATCAAAAATTAGCCTGCTTGGCGCTGCCCTCAACAATACCAAAACCTTTGCCAAATTAATGGGTATGGGCGAGTTGCATCGCTTTTTACGCCGTGGCTATCA
This sequence comes from Herpetosiphon sp., assembly GCF_003512625.1. NCBI lineage: Bacteria > Bacillati > Chloroflexota > Chloroflexia > Herpetosiphonales > Herpetosiphonaceae > Herpetosiphon > Herpetosiphon sp. The sequence continues at coordinate 41,866 of NZ_DOPT01000020.1, forward strand.
CGCCCTTTTACCAGTTCAGGATCTTAAGCCGTTCCTGACAGAAGTGACCCACACCGAACTCGATCGGCTCAAACGAATTTATCGTTTGATGTAGCCCAAGCCTTGCAATGCGCGTTCAGCCTCGGCATGCTCGTTCCATTCGATATCGCCGCTGGCATAAATGATGTTGCCTTCGTGGCCTTTGCCTAGCAACAGCACCACATCGCCAGCTTGGGCGGTTGCCAGCGCTTGCTCGATGGCCGTTCGCCGATCGGGAATCAGCCAGCAATTTTGATCGATAATTTTGCCCTCAGCCTTTGCGCCAGCAGCAATTTCCTGCAAAATCTGTAGCGAATCCTCGGCTCGGGGATCTTCATCGGTCAGATAGAGCAGATCGCACCATTTGGCCGCAATTTGGCCTTGAATCGGGCGCTTGGCAAGATCGCGCTCGCCTGCTGAACCAAATACCGCAATCAAACGGCCTTGGGTCAATGGCCGCAGCATACTCATCACTTGCTCAAACGAATCGGGGTTATGGGCATAATCGACTAGCACACTAAATGGCTGGCCAAGCTCAACTTGCTCCATGCGACCGTTGATGCCTGGAATTGCCTCAAGCCGCTGAATCGCCGCCGCCAGATCAACGCCTCGCGCCAAACAGACACTGAGCGCTGCTAACACGTTGTAAACATAAAATGTGCCAACCAATTGCAAATTGAGCGCAAAGTTACCTTGCGGCGTAATTGCGGTAAACCGCAAGCCCTTGCTAGTTGAGACAATTTCGGTAGCCCGAAGATCAGCCTCAGCATGAATTGCATAGCTCAAATGCCGCACTTGCTCGCCAGCCGCTGCCCGAAATTGGGCCGCATGGGGATCATCGGCATTAACGATTGCGACTTTTTCGACTGGCGTTGGTTGGCCAAGAATCGATTTTTGGCTGGGGCTAGTGGCGAGCAACTGAAATAATTGAGCTTTATCAGCACGATATTGCTCAACGGTGCCATGATAATCAAGGTGTTCGTGGGTAACGTTGGTAATCAAGGCCACATCATAGGCACAATCGCCCAGCCGATTCCAACGGGGCGAGAGGCCATGCGACGTGCTTTCGACCACAGCATAGCGACAACCAGCCTCGACCATCTCGCGCAACATGGCCTGAATTTCCAAGGCTTCGGGGGTCGATTGGCGGGTTTTGTTGGCCCATTGGCGCTGGCCAATTTTAAAATCGACAGTGCTCATAAAGCCCACCAACTCGCCGCTAGCTTCTAGGGCGGCTGCGGTTAAAAAGGTGGTGGTGGTTTTGCCCTTTGAGCCGGTAATGCCTACCACTTCTAATTGCTGGGCGGGGTAATCGTAAAAGGCGGCGGCAATCGGCGAAAGCGCAACCTTGGCATCGGCAACCAAAGCCGAGGGAATAGTGGCAGGCGGCGCTTGATGAGGATCATCATAGACCACTGCCACCGCGCCTTGCTCCAAGGCCGTTGCAATATAACGATGACCATCAACATGTACCCCTTTGATCGCCACAAACAGCGCTCCAGGTGTAACTTTGCGCGAATCGTAAGCTACATTGCTAATTGCAACGTGGTGATCGCCAGAAGCTTGATGGGTAACATGCAGCAAAAGTTCAGCGAACGATTTCATTGATTGTTCCTATTCAGAGCGGCGACGCTGCCAAAGCCAATACGCCGGACGCAAGAAAACGCGATCATAGGCTGGCAGATAGCGGACTGGTTGACCGCCCCAGCCTTTTTTAAAGCGATAGACTCCCGCCATGCCCGTCGCTTGGGCCGCTTGATCCAAGCGTTCACGTTCCGCTGGGTCAGTCGTGGCTTCAAGCGCTAAAAAGGCCTCGGGAATACCCCAAAAATCGTAGAGCGTGCAGCCACGTTGCTTCGCCCAAGTAATCGCCGCCCATTGCAAAGCATGGCTGGCGGCAAATTTCAAGCCTTCTTCATTGGTGCCGCTATACATATATTGCGCTTCAGTGCCTTGGGCAAACACCAAAAAGCTGCCAATCACCCGACCTTCGCGCTCAGCAATTAGCAAACGTGCCGCGCCATCAGCCTGATCACCGCCAAACAAGCGCCAAGCCTGCGCATAATACTCGCGGCTGTGAATGCCAAAATTAGCGCGTTGGCTGGTCGCTTGCATAATCGCATAAAACTGATCGAGATCGGCTTCGGTTGTGCCAACTCGAATGCTTACGCCCTGTCGCTCAGCGCGGCGCACATCGGCGCGATGGCCTTTGCTACATTGGGCTTGCAAGCTCGCCAACTCTGGCTGGAGATCGAGGTGAATTGAGGCGCTTGGCTGCATACTCCGCGATTGCTCGTAGCCCGCCAGCAACAACTCAGAATGCAGTTGATCAGCGGCTCCAGCATCGAGCAAATTTGGCTCCAAGCGCAAAAAGGCTGCCCAACGTTTGCGAGCCAAACGCTCTAAGCTTTGCAACAACAACCGATTAGCGGCCTGATCAGCCGACCAAACTGGGCCACGCGGCACATAGGCCACCCGCAAACCATATTGCGAACGCCACAACACTTGTGCTCCGGCGCAAAAGCCATGCTGATTGTAGATTGCGATGCGTTGCGGTTGCCAGCCAAATTGGGCTTTGAGTTGGCCCCATTCAGCGCGTTGCAAAAGATGCACAGCGGGATTGGCTGCTAGTTCTGCCGACCATTGAGCGGCATCAAGCTCGCGTAGCGCAAAACTCACACCAGGCCTCCCCGCCATAAGCGTTCAGCAAAACCTTGTTCGGCAACACTCGCTGCATACGTGCTCAGCTCTTGCTCCATCGCCGCAACTGTGCCAAATAATTCAAAGATTTGGCTGGCATAATCGGCAACTGAGGCCAATTTGATCGCCAAGGTTTGATCGATCGCAATCACTTGATCGAGAGTTGGTTGGACTTGGGCTAAGCGTTGGTCACGAGCATTATTGCGGGCCGAATAGGGCAAATCTTCATACCAGCGCACATTTGAAAGCACCTTGGCTGCCACGCCATGGGTAATTTGATGATCGACATGATTGCCAACCGCCAAGGGTGCATACCAAATCGCGTCGGGATATTGCTGGACGAGAGCCTGAAGTTGGGTGGTGAGACTAGCCCAGAGCAAATCGTCGGCGATCGGTGTGCCAAAAATAGCGGCGGCTGAATCATAGCCAGCATGGCGATAAATTGCATCGTGTTGCTCAAGAAACAGCAAATCGGCTCCGAGGCGATTGGCGGCGGCTTGATCTTCAGCGCGACGAATCGCAATTGGGTCACTGGCAGCACCCCAACGTTCGTGCAGATACGCTGCAAATTGATTGAGTTCGCCACTGGGCGGAGCGCTACAAATGGTGACGATCAAACAACGTTCGCCAGCAGCATGCCAACCAGCCAATGCTCCGCCCAGCGAGAGCGCCGCATCATCGAAATGCGGTGATAAACAAATGTGTTGATACATAAGAACATAGAACATAGAACATAGAGCATCGCTGCCTTATGAGTATGTTCGGCTCCTTATTACTAGATGGGGGTCGGGGGCTAGGAATCGGTACAGAGGCAAAGAGCTTTGTTTTAAGCCACGAATTGCACGAATTTCACTAATTATTCTTCTATACCTATAGCCGATCCCTAGCCCTTAACAACCAGCCTCCACATTAAAACCACAAAGGAGACAAAGAGTACAAAGCATAATTGTATGTTCTATGCTCTATGTGTAATGGATTATGAGGTTAACAACGGCCAGCATGCCTTCACCCCCTAGCCCTCTCTCCCGCCGCAGTGGGAGAGGGGCTGGGGGTGAGGGCACGTTACATATGTTCTTCACATCCTCTGCGCTAAAAATCTCATCCCCAATTCCTAACTACCGAACCTCCAATTTTGCCTTTTGATTTTTGCCTTCTGACTTTATGCTTACTCGTCCTCGTCATCGCCATACCAATATTCGTCCTCGTCCTCATCGTCGTCGAGGGGCAAGGATTGTATGGGATCGTCGAAGAATTGCAATTCTTTGAGTGCTTCGGCAGCGGCTTCACGCCGAACACCCTCTGAATCGTTGACTAATTGTTCGAGAAAGCGTCGCGCAGCAGCGCCACCAATTTGGCCCAATGCCCAAATCGCAGTTGTAGCAACTTCAACATCACCATCAGCAGTAGCCCGCGCCACGTGGTTGACAATCGATTCGGCTAAATCGCCAAGCTCACCAGCGGCCCGCACTGCCTCAAAACGTAACAATGGCTCATGGGAACGCAAACTAGCTGTAATTGTTGGCAACCATTGATCTAAGCCAGTGCGACCCATGGCACAAAGCGCGGCGGCCTGCCAACCATCATCAAGTCGTTGGTGAGCTGCCCCAATTTCCTGATTGACTCGTGGATCGCTATCGGCCAAGTAGCCCAAGGTTTCCAACAAGCGTTGGCGTACCAAGGTCGAGGTTTGGCGATCATCAAAAACGGCCCAGAGCGTTTGCAATAATTCATTACTGGTACGCTGATCGAGATTGCCTTCGCCTGCGCGTAAAGCCCAAGCACCAAGCGTGATCGCCGCATTAGCTCGCACCCCATCATCGGGATCGGTTGTAAGCAATTCGCTTAAACGGCGCAAACTTGAGCGGCGGGTATCTTCGGCCATACCTTTGACTGCTGCAATGCGAATTGCAGGATCTTGGTCGGTCAGCAAAATGCTAAATACGGCGCGAAAATCAAGCTCAAGGCTGGCCTCACCAACCTCTTGCATCGCTTGAGCCAAATTACGCCGATGACTTGGCTCGATGCGCAGCCATTCAATTTCAAAAATCTCAGTTTCATCTTGGTCAAGGTCGTTAAAAACTTTGAGTTCACTCAAGACAATTGGGCGATTATGGTCGCCAATTTCGGCCAAGGCTTCCTCAATATCGCGTTCATTTTGTTCTTCAGTCATAGGTCACCTTCGTGATAGCATTGCGTTTAAGTCTACCACGGATACTGTTTGCTCAGCCCGCTTCCACGTTGTGGACGAGACGTACAGGAGGTGGTTTTTAAACAAATTATTAGCAGAATTCAAGGATGGTACTCACCACCCTTCCGTCCCGCCTCAAGGCGGGAGAC